>JAHFTU010000077.1 GCA_023269295.1 Candidatus Woesearchaeota archaeon
TTACAATGGCTGGCGAGGAGAAGAAGCTTAACGGGCTGATAGCTTTTTACGCCAAGGGCAGGGTAGCAGTGGCAGCGGTTAGCAGAGGGAATGGCGCTAATGGCAAAACAGCATCGGCAGGGCCGATGCGTAGAGACAGCAAAACTGTCTCTAAGAGGAGGAGATAGGCAAAAGATATATAATAGTGAATGCCTGTTCAATCATTAGTTGATATTGAGGTGGCTGCAATGAACAAGAATCGTGGTCTTTTCAATAGGAGAAAAAAGCAGGGCGTTTCCCCCCTTATAGCTACTGTGCTTTTGATTGCCTTTACAGTTGCGCTTGGCGCTGTGGTCATGAACTGGGGAAGGGGCTTTGTGCAGACCCAGACCAACGAGGCAGAGAAGACGACCCAGACAAAGATTGGCTGCGCCACCAAGGTCAGCATCAAGGTCTCAGTCATAGACAATACTGACCAGATCTGCTACGGCGGCTCCGGCGCTAACGGCTATATTGAGCTCAGGCTTGACAACCTTGACGAGACCAATGACATAAAGGGGCTGAGCGTTTCGGTTTCCGGCGCTAATAACGTTTACAATAATGACTCCATAAACTCAACCATACCTGTTGGCCTTTCCACGTTCCTGAACCTGAGCTACTCTTACACCAGCTACGGCCAGGTCAAGAAGGTGAAGGTTGTGCCTAAGATACTGATAGGAGGCATCCTGACGCCGTGCGGCGGAAGCGGGGTTGAGAAGAGCGCCTCTGAAATCAGGAATTGCACCGCATGACCTTCTTTAAAAAAGAATGCCAATCAAGAAAATGTTTAAACTGCTTTTAAATTCCAACTTTAATAAAAGGGGTGTGCTTTCTGGCCAGAAGGTAGTTGGCATCATATTCCTGGTTATCGGCATCATGCTGCTGCTTTTCATCATAAGCCAAGCAGTTAAGATTGTTAAGGATAGCAGGGACTCAAGCAACAGCAAGGGTGAGCCAAGCGTGCACTGCGTCGGCTACCTTTACACGGTTAGTGGCATAACCTCAACCAGTGAAGAGCTGCAGTTCGACTTCAGGAACGAGGGGTCAAGCAGCGAGGATGTGCACAATCTTACTGTAATTGACGGCAACCGGAATAAGCAGACGTTCCAGATAAGCATACCCGTTGGCTCGTCGCTGGCCGTGAGGGTGCCTGCCAAGGTGCAGGATAACTTCAGCGTTTATCCTGACAACTGCCAGGTGTTCCCTGCACGGTGCAGCATTGAAGGCCAATGCGCTTATCACTGAGCACCCAACTAAGCAATAAGATTCTGCAGCTTTTTTATTTCATCAATGTCTAAATCATATTTCTTTTCAATAAAAATGCCTTTAAAAGAGTTGATAAAGTCTGTGTCGTCAAGCAAGGAAATGAGCCTCGCAATAGTCTCTTTGACGGGTTCTGTATTGCCTATGCGGATTACAGCTTGGATTAGTGAAACGTCTATCCCTCTGCATAAGGCGGCAACATCGCGTAAGTCAGTCGCCCTTCCGGCATGCAGCTTCATCGCTATTAAGACCTCCTTTCTTGGCACAAGCAGCGTAACCTCTTTTTCAATGCCTTTTACAGTCTTTTTCTCAGAATGGCTCCTGAGCAAGGCGTAACCGAATGCAGCATTCGTTTGCCTTACCCCCATTCCATCTACGAGCAGATCAAAGCTTATGGGCAACTCTGTCCTCTTCTCGTAGCGGACAAACTCTGATGAATAAGCGTTTTCCAGCTGTTTGGAAATTGTTTTTACAAAACCGTTTTTATTGAGTATTTGTGCAAATTTTCCAGTATCTTCTCTCTTGACAACAATGTCCGCATCTACTGAGAACCTATGTTTGTACGCTGAAACCGCATATCCGCCGACAGTGATAAATTCCAGGCCAGCGTCCACTAATTGCTGCAAAACTTCAAAAATTTGGTTTTCCCTTTTGATAAATTTATCGAACATTTGTTCACACCTATAATTGCCATATTTCCTTGTAGTGTACGCCTAATTCCATTCCATACATTTCCTGTATCATTTCCAAAGCCGGTTGGAAGTTATAGAACTGCTTTTTCATAAAGGCAATTGTATCTTCTAACGGGTCTACAGGAATGTTTTCGCACATTTCTATGGGGAAATCTTGAACAAACTCTGGATGGAAAAAAACGCCCCTTTTAGCATTCACTTGCAAACCTAATTTGCGTACATAATCTTCAAAGATTTTCTTGTCTTGCTTCCTAATCTTGGCAAAAATCGGATAGTATTCTTTGCTCCTCCCGATCTGGTATCCCCCTTTTGTCCAGACAAAGACAGCATCGGTTTTTGTAAAGCAGTAAACAATGCCCATCAGGGATAAAACAGAATAATAGAACCGAATGTCTTGCCTGAAAATGGCTTTTATATAAGCTAATGTTTTTTTATAAACCAGGTTCTTTGTATTTATCGTTAGCATCATGCGGCTTGGCTTAACTACGCCTTCCCTTGCTAACTCTGTCACCCATTTATGGGTCCAGCCAAAGGAGATGCCTGCGCGCTTGGAGATTGCATTAATTGAATCTGTCTTTCTTGCTGCAATTATTATCTTCATGATGTGCGGATTTATCATTTGCAATTCCATGTTATCACTATAATGATAAGTTATATTTAAATCTTTTGCTTTTGTACGGCAGGTTATTTTAGGAAACAGTTAACTTTTTATTTGTGCATTCCCAGTATCAAGAGCATGTTCGCTAAAAGGGGAGAGATTTGGGTTTCTGCCGTAATCTACGTCCTGGTGGGCGTGATTGTGCTCACGATTGTGATACAGGCAGGCGTCCCGCTCATAAAGAAGCTTGAGGAGCGGAGCAATGTCAACCGGGCGCGGAACACATTTACGGCCCTTGACCAGCAGATTCAGGAAATTGCAAAGGAAGGGCAGGGCTCGCAGCGCGTTGTGCCGCTTGAAGTTTCAGAAGGCACTGTGAGGGTGGAGGACAGCAAGCTGAGGTGGAAGATTGAGACCAGCTCAAAGATTATTGAGCCGAAGACAAGGGTGGAGCTCGGCAACCTGGTGATAGCTTCGGACGTTGACGTATCCTCCGTAGAGTATCCCGGCTCATTCATAATCCAGAACTCAAAGATTCTTGTAAACTTCACCAAGCTTGGCAGCCAGTCCAACCAGACAACTGTCAACACGTCCTCGCTGATTAACTATGTGACCTTCAAGGATACCGGCTCAAGCACGGCAGGCATCTTTTCGTTTTTCATAAACCAGAACGCAAGCACGGCAAACGGCACTGGCTACAATGAGCTGCTGCAGACAGGCACAGGCCTCGCAAGCGCCACGCTCCGCACTCATGTTAACTCCACCATTTACGACTACGACCTTCTGCTCTCTCTTGACAGCAAGGCTGACTTCCTGAGGGCGACGATTGAGAACTTCAAGGCAAAATGAGCCTCGAAAGCGTCTTTTTGACTTCGGGAATGTATGTTCGTGCAAATTCCAGAGCTTCTTTAAGAGTTTCCATAGAAATCTTCTGTGCTTCATACACAGACCGGTTTCTCAGTATCCTGTATCTGTCAAGTGATTTTGGGAATTGTTCAGAGAACAGGTTCTCCTTTACGATAAAGGCTATCAATGCTTCGTGCGAGTAAGGCTTAAACCCCTTTAGCTGCATTATTGCCTGTGAAGCCTCTCGCATTGCCTCATAAGCTTCCTCAAACATTATTGACGCCATTTCATCTTTGATTTCTTCTGCATTCAGCCGTTTAAGCCTGAGTTCTGCTTTCGCAATCATCGCTTTTGCGGCAGGTGGGCTGGTTTCAGACCTTTTGGCCAGATTATGTGCAAGGTAATAGTCAAAATCGCGTATCATCGTTACACCACTTCCAGATAGCCGCTTAGAACAATTCCATTGGAAAGGGTATTTTTAAATTCTGGCGTGGCTTTATCTAAAGCAATGGGCAGCAGTCTTATTTTTCTGTTCAGCCTTTTTTCGAATTGGTGCAGCTCTGGAAGCTTCTCCAATTTTGTCACCACAGCAAGGTCTATGTCACTTTTCGATATGTCGGTGCCTTCACAGTAACTGCCGAAGAGCACTATCGCTTGCGGCTCTTCATAAAACTCCCTGATAGCCTTTACCAGTCCTGTGTCGTATGCCGAAATTAGGTTGTAAGCCCTTTTAATATGTTGAAAACGCCCTTCAAAATTTGCTTCAACCATTTCAACCATTCTCTCTTTTTTAGACTTTAGTAGCCCAGCTCTTTTCAGCCTCTTCACTATCTTTATTGCGCCTGTGCTGGAAATCCCTGCGAGTCTTGCAATCTGCCGTATGTGGAACTTTTTTTCAGGGCTTTCGAAAAACAGCCGCATAACCCTCAAATTATTATCTTCTGTTATCATTTGATAACTAAAGTTACCAACTGATATTTAAAGTTTACGCTTTTGCCGCCATCATCAGCTTAGGAATTCAACGTGTGGCTTGCCTTTGAATTCCCTGTCGCCTGTAACAAACTTCATGCCATTTTCAACTGCGAAAATGTAGCCTACGCAATCAAAGAAAGACAGGTTAAGCTTGCTGTTATCGGTTCTAAACACCACAGCCTTTATTAGAATACCCCTTGAAACAGGCCTGCAAAAAAAGCTTAGCCTTCTGTGCCAGTAATCAGCAGTTTTCAAGTCATATTTCCTGTAAAGGTAGCCGTAGAATTCCGCAATTGTTGCGTCTGTGATGACAGCGTCTTCACTAAGCAGGTTGGCAAACTTTGGATTGCCGTTGTTGATTTCTACGAGTGCATATGTATCGAGGCATTTCATTCTTAGAACCACTTGCTTTCAAGAAGCTTTCTGCCTTCCAAAAACTCCCTTCGTGTTATCTTGTTCCTTATCCCAAAGCCAAACAAATCCTTCAGTGGATTGTCCTTTTTTGTTATCTCAACAGCAACTTCCTGGTCTTCCATCAGGTTTAAGCTTCTTGCTTCATCTTTTGGTATTAGCAGCGCCATTGAATTGCCCCATTTCCTTATTTTGCCGATAATCATAGTGCATGCCTCCTAAATTAATTTAAAGTTTAACTAATTATACTTAAAATATAACTATTATATAAACTTTTCCTTTTCACAAGCCAACCCATAATGTGAAAACGTTTAAATAATCCGCTGCGCAGCCGCTGTTTCTGATATCCGTATGAGCCCAATTCGTCCCACCGCACTCTCTGCAAAACCCAGATTTAGCAGCTTCTTCCATAAGGGAACGGTGAACGCTTACTCTTCCGTGCTGGCAAGGCAGGCTGTTGAGCTTGTGAAAAATTTCACGAAAGCCCTGACGCCCAAGACAGTTTTCCTGATAATTGCAGCCCTTATTGTGATAATCCTTTTCGGCAGGCACCTGAAGGACATACTCCTCGTGTCCGGCTTGGCATTTGCCGCTTCCTACTCCACCATTTACAAGCGCACAATCAGGATGCCCTCTGCTGTTGAGCTTGTTACGTTTGGCACTGTCATTACTGGAGCGGCATACGGACCTGGCATCGGGGCTGCGTTTGGCGTCTTCACCACAATTGCGTCCGAGATAATCAGTTCGGGAGTGGACGTGAACACTCTTTTTTACGCTGTTTCCAGGGGAATTGCCGGGGGGGTGGCCCAGCTGCTGATAGTGCACTTCGGCGTGGGTGTAGTCATGACAGGCATGATAGCCCTTGTCATCTTTCACGTTGTCTCTGACGCAATTTACCTCATCTCTGGCGGCATAGAGGCAGTGCCAAAGGTTATTTACTTTATCGTTGTCAACACGCTCTTCAACCTGCTGGTGTTCACGTTCCTTGGCAACGCCCTCCTTAGCCTTGCGCGGCTGTGAACACTTCTCAAAATGGCGCCACATTCCAAACCTAAACCTTTAAATATTCCAGTATACAAATATCAACAAATAAGCATTATAGTGTACTGAGCACAGTACCGTATAGCCATATTTGGAAGCGGAAGCAGTGTGGAAAAGATGGTGAGTAAGTGAATGGCTGAGGCAGTTTCTTCATTTGGGCCTTCTGGCAATATGCCGGTGTCTGCAGTAAGGATACAGCTTACGCCCCAGCATGACCTTTTTACCGAAAAAGGTCAATCAAAAAACGCTGCTCAGCCAGCGCAGCCGACAATCACTGCCGGCGAGCAGGGCGCCCCGGAGTTCTTCATTGACCTCAGGCCGAGGTTTGTCAAGCTTCCCGACATCAGCATCAAGGAAAAAATCAACGTGCGCTACCCCTTGCTGCCGCCTTATGCTTTTGCTCACATTTACTGGGACAACA
>JAHFTU010000122.1 GCA_023269295.1 Candidatus Woesearchaeota archaeon
GTCATCAACAAACTCCTCAGGATGCATAAAGAAGTCGCCGTGCATCTCCACGTTTTCTATTATGCTGTCTGTTGGGTTGAACTCGACTTTTATCCTAATGAGCTTTCCCCCTGGAACCTTCTCTGTGTGTATGCCCTGCATGGTTCGGCGGCTGCCTTGCGGCTTTTTATATTTTGTTCATTTTGGTGTCTAATTGAAGCTATATCAACTCAGATTAATTTTACAGGTATGGTAGCTCCGGTTATTCTTTTCACGTTAAATGTAGAAAATATTATAAAGGTTTCAATTTGACTCATTGCCATGACTGCCCAAGAGTTTGATGTAATTGACATAATCTCTAAGAAGGATGAGGTTGTTTGCCTTTCAATTATGGAGGGAAGGAATTGGAAGGAGTATCAGCCGATTCATTCGCTGATGTTTGCTGGTCTGATTATGAAAGTTTATAATTACATTCAATTTGTAGCCTCTAAATCTTTTCAGGCCGAATATGGTGCATCAAAATGTGTTATCGTTTATTTTGCTAAGGACGAGCCCCCAGGAGAAGTAATTCATTTTCTTCGGTCAAATAATGTTCAAATTGCTTCCCTTGAAAATCCTAAAGCTAATTTTGCTTCCTTAGCCATTAAAAGACTGCTGAAGTCATCACTTAGAAAAATTGTTAACCTCAACGCCTTACAAAAAGAGAATGCTTTGCTTTTAAGGGAAAAAATTAAAGGTCTTAAGCTGGACTTTTCCCTCGGGAGCCTGAACTCTGTTGATAACTGGCTAGCTAAAGAACGGAATAAAATTTTAGCTTCTGAAAAGCATGACCTTGTTATACTTTGCGGGGCTTACCTTGGCGAAGTTATAAGGAAGGAGATAGGGGAATTTGGAGGTGTTGACTGGTCACTGGTTTCACACCCAGGCCTTCAGCCAATTTGCTTAAATGCTAACAATGCCACGCTAAACCCGCTTGGAAAAGTCATGAAATTCATAGAGTCCGGCAAGTCAGAGAGCCTCTTTCAGCTTGCCGAAAGTGCCAAAGCGCTAAGAAAGGAAGGAAAGCTTTAATTCTCCTATAAGCGCAATATTGGCGTGCTGGACCACAATATGTGTCGCTACAGTATACACTCATTTCAGCATGGTTAAGTTTAAATCCTGCATTGCTATTCCGCATAGAATGAGCGCAAATTCATACTTGCTGCCGCTTGCACTTTTGGCGCTTATTGTTGCCAGTTGCTCGCACGGCCAGCCAAACAATGTTAACAACTCTGAGGTGGTTTACATGAAGCTTAGCAGCCCGGCATTTGCGGATAACGGGATGATTCCGGCTAAATTTGCCTGCAATGGTGCTGATATCAGCCCTGAGCTTTCAATAAGCGGCGTTCCATCCTCAGCAAAATCCTTGGCTTTAATCGTTGACGACCCCGACGCTCCTTCAAAGGTCTGGGTGCACTGGGTTGTTTTCAACATAAGCCCTGAAACAGAAGGGATTGCCGAAAATTCAGTTCCCGCAGGAGCAGTACAGGGAACCACAGATTTTAGGACCCCAAAATATGGCGGCCCCTGCCCCCCAAGCGGCACCCATCGTTATGTTTTCAAGCTTTACGCTCTTGACACCACGCTTAATCTCGGTTCTTCAGCCACGAAGAAAGATGTTGAGTCTGCAATGCAAGGCCACATCCTGGCGCAGGCGACGCTGACCGGGCTCTACAAGCAGCAGAAGTGAAACATTTAAAAGCAGGGCGTTGTTCGTTTTTGGATTGACCCCTTTTAGAGGAGTTTTTGGATAAACCCTTTTGCTAAAAGGGTTTGCCCCTATAGTCTAGCCCGGTCAAGGATGTGGGCCTCTCGAGACCTTCTTAAAAAGAAGGTCTATCAAGAAACGGCTACTAAGCGTAGTCGTTTTTCGATCAACCCTTTTCCTAAAAGGGTTGTGGGGAACGCCCGAGACGCGGGTTCAAATCCCGCTGGGGGCATCAGACTCGTTTGTTGATGTTTTTGGGCACAAAATTTAAATACTATAACGCCTGGAGTTTAGAGCATGAGACAGGAAACAGTGACTATTTCAAGAGCTGTATTTGAGCGTATGAAGCATGAGATAGCTTTGTTGAAGGATTCAGGGTTATACCAAAGACTTCTGGAGTTCGAAGAGAATATTTCTAAAGGTAAGAAATTCGGCAGGAAGGAATTAGGATTCTGAAGCTTTTTTCCTTATTCTGTCAATGGTTTTCTGTTGTTCTGCTTCACTTGTCTTCATTTCAAACTCAAAAACGTAAATCTCAGCTGTGCTTAGGTTGTGCTTGAAGTAAAGCCTGATTGGCGGGTGCATGGATTTTATTTCATATATGAAAAGCTTTGAATCCAGCAGCTTGCCTGCATCTGGTCCTGATTCTTCTACCTTATCTAGCATCTTTGTCAGAATTTGTTTGATTTGGTTGTTTTTTGCTGCCTTCCTAAGCTGTTTAACCATACATCATCAAAGACCAGGTGAAAGCGTGACTCAGTCATATCATGTTCCAAAGAACTTACTTATATAAATCTTGCTGGGGGCATTATTTTTTCTTTTAAATCAGCAGAAGTATTATTCGAGTTCCCTTTTCAGGAGCTTGTGCGCGTTGTTGAGCTTCTTGAACTCGTCCGTGCTGCCATTTGGCATGTCAGGGTGAGCGTCTTTCGCAAGCTTCTTGTACTTGGCGTCAATGAGTGCGAAGTCCATGCAGTCTTCTTCAACTCCCAGCGTTTTTCTGGCTTCCT
>JAHFTU010000078.1:0-2526 GCA_023269295.1 Candidatus Woesearchaeota archaeon
TTCACTGTGGATGCAGGCAAGTTCCTCCAGCAGCTCCTGCAGGAGATAAATGGCAGGACATGAGTTATTTTACTTTTTGCTGTTCGGTACGAAATGCGTTTTTGCATAGACAGAAGTGGTCTGGTGGTCTAAAAAATTAAGAGCCGCCCTCAGAGGAGGATAACCACGCATGCCGCGAGAAAAGAGGTAGGGAAAATCCGGTTGGGTCTGCTGGACAACTAACATAAACGGCGAACTACGATATTGCACGCTGAATGATGCCTTTATGAGTTTTTGGCTTGCAGAGTCAGAAAGTGAACGAACCTGTACGGTAGGAATTCTTAAATAATTTTTACCAAGACACTCGCATTCAGGAGGAATTGAAAATGTTGCCGTTTTTTTCTGTTCGGCAACAGCAACACCAACGTTGAAGGCGAAATCGCCGCTTCGAACCGCTTTTTCAAATATAACCCACACGTGCAAGCCAGGATGAAATTTAGCCGCTTGCAAGTCTGCCACAACAGTATCGCTAATAACTGTTTCTAAACTTATATTACTTCCTTCCCAATACTGCCGTTCTAGCTCGCAGGGAGGTAAAGGAACTATTTTCATCCCTAAAGCTTCTAACTCCTGTTGAGTACTCTCTTTCCTGAGGGGCCCGATAACGTCGCGAAAATCAGCAGAAGCCACGTAAACCTCTGTGCCTTGTGAGGCAATTTCTAACGCGGTCTTAATAACTGATTTGTCTGGTAATGAAATACCGCTTCTGATTTTATTACTCGTTGCTCCGTATCTAGCAAGTTGATTTGCCCGCCACACATCCGTTGCTAACTTATCGGAAGTATAGTCTTCTCTGTGAATTTTTACCCCTCTTTGATTATCCATAAGCGCCTTAAACCTTTGGTGCGCCAGGGGTATGCCATTCTCGTCTTTTCGGCTGCGCTCAAACAGCATGTCATACTCTTCAGTTACTTCGCGCGGGTTAAAAATTTCAAATTTTTTCCCAGCCCTTCCTGCAATTACTTTCCCTTTCTGCACAGCGTACTCTGCCCAGACATGCCTGTTACTTAGCCCTGTAAAAAAATTAGTATCCCCTATAAGAACGACGTAATCTGGCCCAAAAAGGCCACGGGTGGATTCTTTTATGCTGCGGATAGCTACTTCAGATGATAAAACCTTAGCATTAAGTGTCATTGTTAAGTTCCACAGGATGTGCTATTGGAGCCAATATATATTTTTCTGTCGTTTCGACCGTACCAAATAACGAGTGGTTTTAACACCACACAGAAGTGCTCTAAAATGAAGCGCAAAGTATAAATACAAGTTATACTCTAGTACAACTGGTGGTACAACTTGATTGCTAAGATGCGAATGGGGCCGAAAGGGCAGGTGGTTATCCCGAAGATGTTCAGGGACGACCTTGGCTTAAAGGCTGGAGAGGAGGTTATTGTTGAACACAGGGAGAACGAAGTAGCGATTAAAAGAACTGTTTCAAACATAGCCGAGATAGCAAAAGCCATAGCCCTGTCCGGAAAGAAAAGGAAAATAACGATGGAAGAGATACGAAAGGGGTACTTTGAGCAATTGGATGAAAGGTATGCGCGTTTACATAGATAGCAATGTTTTTATCTTTTCTGCCATATCACTTGATGAAAAAGGTGATGATGCCAGAAAGCTGCTTACTCTTTTTGCCAAAGGCGCTGCCTCGGGATTGACCTCGGCCTTGACTTTTGATGAGGTTTTCCACCGAGTCAAAAAAGAAATCAGCCACGAAGCGGCTATCGGCCTCATGGAAAATTTGCTTTTGGTACCAAATTTGAGCTTTTTAAGCGCTGATGCGAAAGTTCTGACTGCCTGCCTCCTAGCGCTTAGAAAGTACAGGATTGAGCCACGGGACGCTATTCATGTCGCGACTTCACTTTTGGCAGGAGTTGATATGTTCGTGACTGACGATAAGGCCCTATTTAAAATAGGTGATGTAAAAACAATCAGTCTTAAGAATGCAATTTCAAAAATTGAAAAAGGACCTTAAAACAGCCGTAACAACCAGATTCCGGTTTCAGTTCATTTAAAAAGAGGTAGGTTTAAATATTAGCGTGAACGCCCTCCTCTATAATGGGACAACAGGAAGTAAGCGATTTTTTGAAGAAATACAGGGCAAAGTGGTTCACCTCAAAGCAGATAGCCAAAAGCCTCAAGGTATCCACCGGCTCTGTGATAAACAACCTGTCAAAGCTCAGGAAAAGCAAGCAGGTGCTTTTCAAGAAGGCAGGCAGGGCAAACCAGTACATCTACAGGTACAAGGCCTGATAATGCGC
Organism: Candidatus Woesearchaeota archaeon; assembly: GCA_023269295.1. Classification (GTDB taxonomy): domain Archaea; phylum Nanobdellota; class Nanobdellia; order Woesearchaeales; family UBA10216; genus UBA10216. The sequence goes on from JAHFTU010000078.1 coordinate 2,298, forward strand.
ACTGCGCGCTGATGCCAGCATGATAGTCAGGTTTAGCGCTTCCAATATCGTTGCAATGATTCTATTTATTCCGCTTCTTATCGCCCTGGGGCTCATCCTTGCGTTTATTGTTCCCTTACTGGCAATAATAGTTGCCGTTGGCGGGATTTTATTCCTCGGAACGTACACGTTTGCTAAAATAGGTCTGGTTAAAAAACAAAATATCAGCTTAAGCAGCGGCACAGAACAT
>JAHFTU010000078.1:2536-6249 GCA_023269295.1 Candidatus Woesearchaeota archaeon
AGCCAAAAGCCTCAAGGTATCCACCGGCTCTGTCATAAACAACCTGTCAAAGCTCAGGAAAAGCAAGCAGGTGCTTTTCAAGAAGGCAGGCAGGGCAAACCAGTACATCTACAGGTACAAGGCATGACCTTCTTACAAAGAAGGTCAATCAAGAAAATACTAAGAGCAATGCGCTGATGCCAGCATGATAGTCAGGTTTAGCGCTTCCAATATCGTTGCAATGATTCTATTTATTCCGCTTCTTATCGCCCTGGGGCTCATCCTTGCGTTTATTGTTCCCCTGCTCGCAATTATAGTGGCTGTTGCCGGGATTCTGCTGCTTGGAACCTACACGTTTGCGAAAATAGGCATGGTTAAAAAACAGAATATCAGCTTAAGCAGCGGCACAGAACATCTTGCTAAATCTCATAAAAGAGAAAGAGCCACTGTTGAAGTCAAGGACTACAAGGTAAGATAGTTCTTTCTGCATCGGAATGCGAAAATATATTAACCACAGCAAAGCCCCTTTCTATTATGAATTTTGAAAGCTACAAGCACAGGGATGATGTTGAGAAGGCGCTTGAAGAGTTCTTGCCTGAGAACATAACAGTTGATTGGGTTGAAAGGGCTGTCGGCAAAACAGTGTGGAAACAAGACGTTCACGCAATTACAAAAGCCATCAGCGAGCCTGTCTGGGACTTCCTGACAAGGGGAGGGAAGCGATGGCGGCCAATGCTAATGCTTATCTGTTGCGAAGCAGTTGGCGGAAACCCCAAGAGCATCCTGCAATTTACCGTAATTCCTGAACTAATCCACAATGGCACGCTTATCGTGGATGATATAGAGGACAACTCTGATTTGAGAAGGGGAAAGCCAGTTTTGCACAAGATTTTCGGCGTTGACATAGCAGTAAATGCAGGCAACACGCTATACCTGCTACCTTTCATTGCGATAAGGGACTCAAACCTGCCGGATAAAACAAAAGCTGCTGCCTATGAGATAATAAGCACACAGCTGCTCAAGTGCCACCTCGGCCAGGCTATTGACATTTACTGGCACAGCAATAAGGGCAGCTCTACGCCTCAATTCCGCGATGAGCGGAATGCACAATCGAGCTCGCCTCGATTTGCGCCCTTATCAACCCTTGACACTGCGATTCCAACCGAGGAGGAATACCTCCAGATGTGCGCCAACAAGAGCGGCTCGCTCGCCTGCATGGCAGCAAAGCTGGGGGCGCTGCTCGGAGGCGGCAGTGAGAGGCAGGTTGAAATGCTTGGCCAGTTTGCCGAAACAGCAGGTGTTGTATTCCAGATACAGGATGACATTCTCAACATTGCAGAGAACACAAGCATAGGCAAAGAGCTTGGCGATGATATTAACGAGGGAAAGCGTACACTCCTTGTAATTCACGCCCTCAATGCTGCTACAGCTGCTGATAAGAAAAGGCTTCTTGAGATACTGAACATGCACACGAAAGAGGAAGAGCTGCTGACAGAGGCAATCGAAATAATAAAAAAATATGGCTCAATTGAATATGCAAAGAAAACTGCAGCCCAGATAACAGAAAAGTCGTGGAAGGAAACAGAGCCGGTCCTGCCAGAGTCAGAGGCCAAGATCCAGCTTAAGGAGCTTGCCCAGTTGCTGATTAACAGGTCTGTTTAAAACTTTAATTATTTCCCAAACCTTCTCTCGCGCTGCCTGAACTCCTCAATGACGCTGATGAGGTCTTCCTTCTCAAACTCAGGCCACGTCTTCTCAAGGAAGAAAAGCTCTGAATAAGACGACTGGTAAAGCAGGAAGCCGCTCAGGCGCTTCTCGCCGCCTGTCCTTATAATCAGGTCAGGGTCCTCGGGCATGTACAAATATTTTTTGAAAGTGTCATCGTTGACCTCGGCAGCGGATAGTTTGCCGCTCTGCACGTCTGCAGCCATCCTTTTCGCAGCATCAGCTATCTCCTGCCTGCCTCCGTAAGCCATGCAAAAGTTCACGAGGATACCCTTGTTATCCGCTGATTTTTCCATAATCTCGTGCATAAATTTCTGGATATCCTCTGGAAACATCCCTGTGCGGCCAAGAAATCTTACCTTGATGCCGAGCTTTTTGCCCTTCTCCTGCAGCTTCTCGTCATTTTTCAGCTGCTCACAGGCCTCCCTGAAAAGGTTCATGATGAAGTCAAACTCTTCCTTGGGCCTGTTGAAGTTCTCAACAGAAAAAGCGTACATGGTGACTTCTTTAATGCCCAACTCAATGCACCACTCAATCAGCTTCCCAACCTTTTCCTTGCCCCACTGGTGGCCCATCCAGGGCTTAAGCATAAGCTTCTTGGCAAATCGCCTGTTGCCGTCCAAGATTATTGCTATGTGCTCTGGATTCCTAGCTTTAGCGTTGTTGTCTGACATTCATTAAGTAGTTTCAAACGGATATTTATAAAGATTTCTTTACAATGCCCAGCCCGATGCCAGCAGCAAGGTTTAAATAATACCAGCCCAGCAATCCCTGCATGGTAAAGATTGCGCCCTCAATACTTTCTGCTGACTTCAGCAAGCTCGCTGACGAGATAAGAAAGGTTGAGAACTACGTTGACATGCTCCACATAGATGTCATGGACGGGCATTTTGTCCCGAACATAACCCTGGGGCTGCCTGTCATCAGGAGCATAAGGGTTGTAACTAAGCTGCCGTTTGATGTGCACCTCATGGTTGAAAACCCTGACAACTACCTTGATTCTTTCATTGACGCAGGGGCAAACCTTCTCACAGTCCATGCCGAAACAGCAGTTCACCTTAACAGGACAATCAGCAACATAAAGAAAAAAGGCGCAAGAGTCGGAGTTGCGCTGAACCCGTCCACGCCCCTCAGCGCGCTTGACCACGTGCTGTCAGACATTGACATGGTGCTCATAATGACAGTAAACCCGGGCTTTGGCGGCCAGGAGTTCATCAAGAGCATGATTCCAAAAATCAAGAAGCTCAGGGAAATTATTAACAAGGAAAAGCTTGACGTTGACATAGAAGTAGACGGCGGCATAAACGGCGACACGGCGCGGCAGGTCATAGCAGCAGGGGCAAATGTCCTTGTTGCAGGCTCCTACATCTATGAGAGCAGCGATGTTGTCGCGGCAATTGACAGCCTCCGCAATTTAGGAAAGAGAGATAACAAAGGAAAATAAAGAAAATAAAAAATAAACAAAGAAAAAATAAAGGAAAATTATCCTTTTTCTTATCTTCCCCTTGCCATCTTGGCCCGGGAGATGTCACCCTGTCCGTCAATGAAGTACAGGTATCCCTTCTCCTTCTTGACGCCAACCTTGGCAACTACTTCCTGCTTCTGCTTTCCTTTCTTCTTACCGCCGCGGACCATCTTGGCCCTGGCGACGTTACCCCTCTTGTCTACGAAATAGAGGTAGCCGTTCTGCTTCTTTACACCTGCTTTCGCAACTTTCTGTGCCATTCTGTGCACCCCCATTTTTTATTTCGCGTTTAGCGCGACTTCCTCCCCAGAATTTTTTTCCATTTTCTCGAGGAGCAAACGCTGCATTAAACAAACTTCTATTTAAATCTTGCTATTCCTGCGACGGTAGAGTCATCTCTTGCCAAACAGCTCATCGGCACTTGAAAGGTACTCCTTTACACGCTGTATGACTCCCTGCAGGAGGAATTTCTCAATCTTTTCAGCAAAAATCTCGCTCATGCCAAGAAATTCTGAAATCCTGTACCTGCTTTTTACCTTCTCAA
>JAHFTU010000010.1 GCA_023269295.1 Candidatus Woesearchaeota archaeon
ATCACGCCAAAAAGCTGCGGCAGGCTGAATGCCTTGAAGCGCGAAAAAAACCACTGCTTCACAAGAGGGTTCAGCACGCGCATTATCTCATCTGGCGTGTTCGGGGTTTCCTTTCTCACAACTTCACCGCCATCGGCGGCTGCCGCAGAGGCTGTTGCAACAATCATGAGCCATGCGGATAGAATGCGGATTTAAAAGGGTTGCTGATACAAAACTAAGAAAAAGTGCGCCGGGAGCGCAACCCTTTTGCCGAAAAGGGTTGATCGAAAAACGTTTTTTGATTGACCTTTCTTCGTCTTAGAGACGAAGATTGTCACCTCTCCGGTGACATTTTTTCTAAAAAGGTCACCCGCAGGACCGCTGTGCAGCAGTCACTCGCTTCTGAAGCGAGCGCGTTACCAGACCCAAGTCGCTGCTGCGACTGGGCCCAATCGTTGCAACGATTTGGGTTACGCTATCCCGGCACGTAGCTCAATGGCACTCTAGTCTTATTATGCATTTGGGCAGTTTTCCCAAAAGAGATTTAAACATTCTGAAAAAGTTACGGCAATTGCCGAAATTTTTACATTTTTTTGCCAAATTAGTGGAATATTTCCGAACATATTGAAAGATTTTAGCACCAGTTTTCCGAAAAGTTTATTAAGAAGTTCAAACTTAACATGATCTAGATCGCTGTGCACAGTTTAGGCGTTAACCGATTACGCAATTTCTTTTATTTTTTATTTTACCGTATTGTACAGCAGCCAAAGGCCCAACACACTAGTTAAGCCAAACACAACAACAATAAGCTCCATAATCCAGAGCCGTGAAAGCTTATCAAGTATTTTCCATTTCATAATTCCGAAAGCAGCTATTCCGTCAAGCAGGCTTTTGAGGCCAAATGAAAGCCAAAAAAATGAAGGGTTCGCCTGCTGCACAGACAAAACAATCAGAACCTTAGTGAAGACGTGGACAAAAAGAGTAAAGATTCGCTCAATTATAGCAGCCGGAATTGCTGACAGTGATTTCGCTATAACATTTCTCTCACGCCTAAATTTCGGAACGAGGGCTACAAAGCTAGTAAACACAGCTTCTATCGTACCAAACCCAACTCCGAAAGACATAGCCCCATACCAATCGGCATTATGAAGCTGAGGCAGCAAAAGAACAAATAACAGAGCAACGCCGCATTCAAAAACTCCAGTCATTAGCCCAACATATGACCATGAAACAAAATCTGAGATCTTGGGTGGCAGTTTTTTCTTAAAGAAACTAATTATTGGTTTATTAGTTGGAAGTGCCCAAGCAAACTTAAGACCAACAGAAACAATCCAAGCTATGGCGCCTATTGCTATAAAAGGCAAAGCCCTGTAGCCAGAAACTTGAAATGATAACACTACAGCTAAAATAGTTACGACAATCATTCCTACGCCGCTAGTGACGTAGAATATAGAGGATTTAATTAGAAAATCACCTAAACTGCTTTTCCTTGGTCATGTCCCTGAGGAACTTCTTTGTTTCAGGGCTGTCCCTGCTCAGGCCCTTAGGCTGCGCCGGCTGCCTCGCCATCTGCTGCCTGCGCTTCTCCTCAATAATGCGCCTGATTCTATCTTCTTCAAGCGTTTGCGCATCTACAACTTTTTGGCTGCTGTCGCCAACACCACCACTGCCGCCAGAACTGCTCCCACTCCCGCTGCTTGCGTAAGTATCTTTTTCAAAGCTACCTCCGCTTCGGCTGCTGCCTTTGCCCCTGTTTTTCATGAAGAAAAAGCCAAGTGCAGAAATAATGGCCAGGATGAGCAGAGGGGCAAACTTCGTCTGAACCTTGCCGGTGCCTGTGCTTGTAACCTTAACAGAATGGCCTGTTATGCCAAGGAAGTCAGCAGTTTTCTTAATTAAAGGCCTCTGGTCTTCCAGATGCACGCCCTCCAGCCTGGTTTTGCTAACTGTCGGGAAAGACACATTATAGTCGCCCTCAGAAACTGCCTTTGTAAGGTCCACTTCAAATGCCTCTCCAGGCGCAAGCTCAATATCATGCACAACAACGTAACTCTTCTTTCCAGAAAGCGTTATGTTAAACTGCTTGGCATAGTTCACATTGCCGGTGTTCTTCAAAACAACTGTTTTGTTGTCAAAGGCTACTGACGCTGCCTCAACTTCCTCAACAAGGACAGGGCTGGCTTCAGTAAGCCCAAGAGCCTTGGAAACAAGCGTATACCTGCCCGGCTTCTGGCCAGCGGGGAACGAAAGCCCAGTCACACCGCCAGTGGTGTTTGATGCGGAAAGGACAACCGCGCCAGCAGGGTCAGCCACTGTAATGCTCACGACAGACTTCATGGCATCATCCGCCTGATCATAAACTGAAACCGAAACGGTAAATGGCTCACCGGGCCTGACGCTGTTGTTGCTCAAGCTGTTGACTATCCTTGTGGGAACTGACTCAACCTTAAACCCTGCAACCGCAGAACCTGAGTTGCCATAAGAGTCATTAACTAAAAAATCAAGGGGATGCTTGCCTGACTTTATGTTCTTTGGAAGCTTGATGCTGTACGCAAAGGCGTTGCCTGTGACAGCCGATGCGTATTTTGTGCCGAGAAAAGCCATGACAACGCTGGCAGGAAAATCGTGGCTCTTGCCAACCGTGCCAGAAACCCCAACAGACTGCGATGGCAGGTAGGAGACCTTGTCAAGAAGCACAGCAACTGACACGTTGCTGGTAACGTTAAAGAAGTTTGAAGTGCTGCTCTCATTGACAGTCCTGTCAAAAGAGCTCGCGTTTGCAGCAACGTAGCAGCGCCCAAGCATATTGCTCGCAACGCTCAAAGGAGGAACACTGACTTCCTGCTTCTGGCCAGCGTTGAGGTTGGTCGGCAGCGTGTAAAACTCCAGGTCAAAGCTGGTGCAAAACAGTGAAAGCTTCAGCAGGCCGCTAAAGTCCTGGTCACGCGAAAAGTCATAATTCACCACAACCTGGTCGCCGAAGTTGTACGCGCCCTTGTCGGTCTTCACGTTGAGCGCTGCGGACGCCGAAACAGCGCCAAACACGAGCATTAAGCACAGCAAAAGAACGAAATACACAGTAGCCGCTGAAAGAGAACGACACTTGCTTTTCTTCATTTTAGTAACCATCCCCTCCTGCACAACAGCCACTTAAATATTTTGCTATTCGGAAGCAGGAGATATTTGTTCGCTGCAGTAGTGATTGCCTGAGCTAGCCAAAAAGCATAGGCGTGACAAAAACTTCAACAACGGCTGCAAGGAACAGCGCCCCAACCGAGAGAGCGATAAGGTCAACAGAGTCCAGAAGCACGGCCTTGAACCTGGGGCTGTCAAAACTGTGCCTTGCAACGGCAACAGAGATAATCCCGCCTGCAAGGGCAGCTATGAAATACGCCAAGATTTCCAGGCTGCCGTGCGTAAGGTAGCGAAGCAGGCCAAGCGAGTAAGAGGAAAAGTAATTGGCAATTGTCGGAAGGCCGAGGTTGGAAGCGGCGCTGCTTAAGCTGTTCCTGACAAATATCCCGATGGCTGTGGCAACAACCGAAGCGTTCCATGCGAGGATGAAAACAGAGCCAGCGCCGTAAAAAAATGCAAAGATTAGGACAAACAGCAGCACTTTTACATTATTCAGGAAAATCCTTGCGAAAGAATCTGTTGGGGCTGACAAGCAGCCCTCAACGCCAACAGAGTTGATGCAGCGGATTGTGTCCTCCTGGACCGTGAATACCTGGCTTGCAAAGCTGTGAGGCGAAAAAATGTACCAAAGGGAGAACGAAACAACAAAGCCCAGGAAGAGGAACATGAAGTACGAGAGGGCCTTGCCATGCTCCTTCAAAAGCGCAAGCTCATGAGTGATGACAACATCCTTCTTTTCCTCCCTCCTCAATGTGCCCTGGATCAGGTAAGTGCACGCCAGAGTGGTAAGGAAAACCATCACAATGCCAACGTACTGCTTGAAAATGTACAAGCTCAGAAAAATAGCCATGGAGCTGTAAACGAGGCCGACAAAAAAAAGCTCCCAAGGCTCGCGCTCAGCCTTTTTGGGATTAATAAGCATCTCCAAAACCATAAGCCATAAACCGCATCGGCAATTTAAATAGCTTTCCCTTCAATTCCAACCACTTGCTGGCAGTTGCTGAGAAAAACTTTAAGAAGACCACAATGAAAAAATAAAGCTATGAAGCGGTTTGTTAAAATCATGGCACTTTTTGCCCTGTTCCTTCTCACGCTCGCCATCTTTGACAAGCTACAGGCAGGCATAATGACAGGAAAACCAGGCAGCACATTAACAGGCTTTGCAGTTTACGAAACACGGCAGCTTACCTGGCTGTTTGACACTGCAAATGACTTCAGCTTTGACAGCAGCCTGGTCAACATAAGCGGCGGGGAGGCAAAGCTGAAGGTTACCAACACAATAACAGACTCAACTGACAGCCCTGCGCTAAAGCTTCCAAAAGGAAACAACAGCGAGCTATCCATCACCAACATAAGCGACAGCAAGTACACGATAGGGATGCTTAAAGTTGGCGACAAGTACTATGTTGACAAGGACGAAAAAATCACTGCGCTGCCTGTAGAGCTGCAAGGCATGCTGTGGCTGAAGACGCAAAACGCAGACAAAAACATCAAGAAAAATATCACATTTGCCACAAACAGGCCAGCAAGGATATTCATCGGCTACGATAAAGGAGCGGCAACAGCACCGGACTGGATGCAAAGCTGGACATACTGGGGAACAGGGATAACGACGGAAGACGATGGCTCTTCGCCTTTCAAAATATACTACAAGGACTTCCCGGCAGGCAGCATATTACTCGGCAGCAACAACAAATCAAACTCAATGTATGTCATATTGGTGAACAACACAGGCTACGCCAGCAAATACGAATACACGCCTGCGGCGGCGCAGTATACCGGCAGCATAAAGACAATCAGCGTTTCAGCTGACAAGCCCGATGGAACAACGGCAAAAGTTCAGGCAAGGATAGCACAGACACAGCAGGGGCTTGACTCTGCCCAGTGGCTCGGGCCAACCACGGCAAGCGACTACTACACCACTACAGCCGAAAAAGCCAACGCAGCCTATGGCAGCGGCGGAGGGTGGCACCAGTACAAAGCCACACTCGAGACAACAAAGCCGGAAAACACGCCAACCCTAAGCTCTGTCAAAATAACAGCAGAAAAAACAGCCTACCCGAGTTCTGCAACAGTCACGACAAAGGACTACGCATTCGAAAAGGCTGTTGAGATGCAAAAGATAACCGCTGACGAATCACTGAACGGGCAGACAACAGCATATGCATACTCAACCGACTCAGGCAGCAGCTGGACTGCAGTCACGCTTAATTCATCCATATCAGTGAAAACCAGCAAGGTAATGGCGAGGGCAACGCTGAACTCAAACACGGCACAAACGCCTGCAGTAAAATCAGTGGCTATCAGCTATAAGATAAGCATATGCGACGAGAAATGGCGGCTTAACTACACGAGTTGCGCCAAAAACGACACCAGAATAAAATATTACACTGACGCAAACAGCTGCGGCTCAACAGAAGACCTCCCAGCCGGCAACGGAACAGCAGAGAGCTGCGACTACTGCACACCATCCTGGACAGAAACAAACGGAACATGCACAAAAGACGACAAAATAACAGCCACCTATTTAGATGCCAACAGCTGCTACACAATCACAGGCCTAGCATCAGACAACAACAAACCAGCAAACAAAACATACACTTGCGATTATTGCACACCGCAGTGGACGAATTTAAATGGCAGCTGCAAAAACGATGATACCCTAGCGGTAACCTACGCCTACGCCAACACATGCTGCAAAGACACAGGACTCACAAGCGACTGCACAATACCCAACAACAGCACAGCAGCCTGTGACTACTGCACGCCCTCCTTTACCTGCAGCAGCTACAGCGACTGCAACGAGAATAACCAGAAAACCTGCCTTTCTGCCAGCGACACAAAGAGCTGCTACAGCCAGACAAGGCTCGCATCGGATAACTACTCTGGAAGTTACAGCGAATTCACTGCCAGCTGCGCCTACGATAGCGAAGCTCCTCTGGTAAATGATGTGACGTCAACTTCAGCAAACAGCATAATCACCATAACAGCAAACGTTACAGACAAATCCGCTACAACAATCACTGCGCAGCTAATCAGGGATGGAGCTGCCGTGAGAAACCTGACACTGGCAAACACAGCAAAAGACACATACTCAGCCACAGCGAGCACTGAAGGGCTAAACGGGGCTTACATCATAAGGATAATAGCCAAAGACAAATACAACAACACGGCAAGAACAAAAGGGATAGCTGGAATATCAACGGATGCCGAGAAAACAACAGTAACAGATGTAGTTTTCAACGCCAGCAGAAAAGCGCTCATGAAAATCACCAACACAACAAAGATAGAGCTGAACGGGAAAACCGCGCAGGGCACTCTTGGGAAGCTTGTAGCTGCGGAACACGAAAACGACACAAGAAACAGCACCAAGCCGCAAGCAAAGAAAGAGCTCCGAAAATACCTTGAAATAGAGGCGGACGAGGAACTTAAAGCAAACATATCATCTGCCACATTGACGATAAACTACAGCGATGCCGAAGTGGCATCATCAGACATAAGCGAGAGCAGCCTGGCCATATTCTTCTACAACGAGACAGAGCTGCTCTGGCAGCAGCTTAACTCAACAGTCAATAAGGAGCTAAATTACGTCGAGGGAAATGCAACACACCTTAGCTTCTTCGGCGTATTCGGAAACGAGCAAAACCAGACAGCCAACGCAACGATAAATGCCACAATAAACAGCACAACAAATTCAACAATAAACGCGACAATCAACGCAACTGTCAATGCCACCACAAACGCCACGCTCACGAACGCCACCAACTCAACAGCCAACGCAACGCAAAACACGCCAGCACAGGCAACGCAGCCAAGCCAAGCAAGCACAGAAGCTGCCCCGGCAGGCGGGAGTGGAGGAGGCGGAGGGGCAGCAGAAAAGCGGCAAGCTGAGAAAAAGGCCGAAGCTGAACCAGCAGTGAACGCAACAGAAGCTGCTAACTGCTCATACGAGGTAAAGGTTGAGCTTGTTGACAAGCCATCATTCATCAACACAACAAGGGCAAACGGTACTCTGAACAACATAGGAACGTGCGCGCTGCAAGGCGTTGAAATAAAGCTGACCAAGCCCCTTGACACGTACATCTCAGTGGAAAACGGCAACGCCGCAGAGCTTGGGCCTGCAGAAAGCCTTGCCTTCGCCCTGAAGCTAAAGGCAGCAGCACCAGCCGGAGAGGCGCAGCAGAAGCAGCCTCTCCAAGGGCTTGTCGTAAAAGAGCCGAGAAAAAAAGCAGTGTACAACGGAAAGATAATCATAACCGGAAATGCAGTAAAAGGGCTGGGACTTGATATCGAAGCCACAGGGCCAAAGCTGGAAAAAGAAGTGCCAATGAACATAGAGATATACGAACTGGAACAAAAAGGAAGGAAAAACGTGATTGCCCCGGCAATAATAGCGGCTTTCATCCTTTTAGGGGCGCTCGGAATGGGCTACAGCGCGATAACCAAAAAGCGAAACCAAAGCCGCGATAGAAAAAATGGAGGCGGCAACAATGACGGCGATACCGCCAAATTGAGCGAAAACAACGCCGCAAAAGTCGTTGGCGAGCACGAAAAAGAAACACTGAACTTTGAGGAAAAACAAAAGGCAGTTGCGGAAAAATGGAAGCAACAGCGAGAGAGCATACCAAGCGAAGAAGACAAAAGCAGCGGCAAAACAAAAGAATAAAACCCTAATTACTACTTTCTAGCTTTTTCTAACTTGCCTTTTAGCATGACTTTTTTAGAAAAAATGTCACCGGAGAGGTGACAATCTTCGTCTCTAAGACGAAGAAAGGTCAATCAAAAAACTCAAAAAACAAAAAACTCAAAAAGAGAGAAACTACTTCCTTGCCTTTTCCAGTTTACCCTTAAGTAAAGCGAGCAGGGACTGGTCGTTGACCTTTATAACCTTCCACCTGACACCGGGAATGTCACCATAAGACCTGCCCTTTCTGCCGCCGATGCACTCAACCATTACCTCATCGTGCTCATCAATAAGCTTGGAAGCGCCATCGCCAGGGCAGAAAGCGGTCACCTGCCTGCCATTCTTGATCAGCTGGACACGAACGCACTTCCTCATGGCAGAATTAGGCTGCTTTGCCTCCATCTGCACCTTCTCAAGAACAATGCCCTTGGCCTGCCACGACCCCTCAAGAGGGTCAGACTTGGCCCTCATGTTCATGACCCTGACTACGTAAGAGTGCTTAGCCCACCTTGCCCTGGCCCTTCGCCTGCTAAGCGAGCCTCCTGCATTCAAACCGCGAGCCTTATCAGACATACAAAAGGAAGCATAAAGAGGTTGTTTATAAAGATTGCTGCCTCATAGCTTTGGCTACAGAACCAGAGCATTAATTCTAAATGCTCATAAAAATAAAAAAAAAGAAGTAACTGACTAGTATTTTCGCTACTTAAATTTAAGCAAAATCACGCCAAGGAGAGGCGCTAAAATCTTAAACAAATCTTGCAGCATTTGTCAACAACCAACTTTGTACTTGGGTGTGATGTTGCCAAGATTAAGTAGCCCACGACTAAAATCAAAAACAAAAAAACCGCATCAATTTTAACGCTTTGTCCTTTCTTTCCTAGTTTTGAGAGTTTCATGCTTTTTTCCTCCATTCCTGATTTTAAAGATATATTTGCCGTTCCCGTTGTGCGAAGAATATCCTTAGAAGCCCAGCAATAACACTTTTAAATGAAGGAAATCTTGGGAAGGCTCCATGACGCTAGAATAAATGAAGTTTTTTGCCTTCTAATGATTTGCTTTTCTCGTCTGAAAAAAGCGTAATAAAGTGTGTGCTTTTTCGGCTTCGGAGAAGCTTCTCCAGAAACGACTAAGGCATAGCTAGGGGGAACAAATATTTAAGCTTTTACTCTATACTTTCTTCAAACAACCTTGACTTCCTTTATTGGGAAGTATCTCTGGATGATGGATTCCATGTTCCTGAGGTTCTTGCCACACCAGCGCACTAAAAATCCGAAAAGCTTATATAGTAACTGTTAGTTATCATATAGTAACTGGCGGTTACTATGGTGTCTTTAACGGAGAAGGAAGGGGGAGCTTTGCTTATCTTGTTCAAGGACTTTACTGGTTACCATAATGCTAATTCCATAAGCAAGGTTTTGGGAACTACCCGTGTGGGGGCCTTGAAGCTTTTCAGGAGGCTGGAAGCTCAGGGATTGCTAATATCTCAGAGGATTGGCAAAGCGATAGTCTACAAGCTTAGGCTGGATGATGGTTACGTAAAGAAGCTTATTGCTTTCCTTCTGGCTGATGAGGCTAACAATTTCAAGCGCTGGAAGGAAGAGTTTAAGGAGCTGGCTGGTAAGGGCAGGATTATTATGCTTTTCGGCTCTGTGCTTCGCAATTATGAGAAGGCCAACGACATAGACCTGTTGGTAGCTTCAGCTAAGTCAGACAGGGAAGGGATTGATAAGGTGTTGGAAAGCAAGGCTGAACTGTTGCCTAAGAGGCTTCATACTATCCTGCTGACTGCTGCGGAGTTAGAGAGCAGCATTAGGAGGAAGGAAGCTGCTATTCTGGATATTGTGAAAACAGGAATAGTGCTCTACGGTCAGGATGAATATGTGGAGGTTTTAAAAAATGTCACAAGTAGCTAATCAGGTTAAGTGGTGTTTAAACCGTGCTAAGGAACAGCTTGCAGAGGGCAAGAAAAAACATAGAGGCCTCATTGAAATAAAGCCTAATTTGGATGCTGCTAAAAGACATTTGGAAAAGGCTGAGCATGACCTTAATGGAGTGCTTTACATGGCCAAGGGAGGCCTTAGTGATTGGGCTGTGAACGCCGCTTTTTACTCAATGTATCAGTGCATGCTAGCCATTATTGCGAAATTTGGTTACGAAAGCGAGAACCAAACCTGCACAGTTGCCCTGGTTGAGTTGCTAAAGGAGCAGGGAAAAATCAGCATCGACGACAGGTTTATCAAAATGCTAAAACCTGATATGGAGGAACGAGATTTCAGCGTCATAAACTTACGGGAAGAATACACTTATGGATTCAAAACTGCAGTGCCTGAAACAGACATCAGGAAGCTCACTGAAGCCTGCAAAGAGCTCATTGACAAAACAAAAAGCGTGATTTACAAATAAAACTAAACAACCTTAACTTCCTTAATCGGAAAATATCTCTGGATGATGGATTCCATGTTTCTAAGATTCTTGCCGGCCCTGCCGATGAGGTAGCCGCGGCTTTCTGAGGAGTCAGGCGTTATTGTGATGATGCCGCCTTCGAATGCGATGCCCTTTGCCTTTGAGGGCTGGATAAGGCTCGCGACAAACTGCACCAAGTCATCTGAGAACTCTGCAATCTTTACTTTCCTCTTGAGGGAGGCCTCGATGCGCTTCACGTTTGCGCCGCCTTTGCCAACAGCCAGGCCGTACTGCGCAGGCTCAACCACAAAAACAAGCAGCTCATTCTGGTCAACAAAGCAGTCCTTCAGCCTGGCTTTTGTGACTGCCTCGAAGAAAGACATGAGCTTCATCAGGGTGTTATCGTACTTGATTTTCTGCATCTTATCCTGAGAATCAGCGGCAGCAGCCATCACGAACACAACGGTTTACGGTTTATCCTCATAAATGTTGCAGCCAAAAAGACTACCTCAAAACTCCGACTACTGAAATTGAGAACGGCTTCTTGCACATGACGCCGAGCTCGTCATTCGGAATCTGCAGCTCTACAATCTCGCAGTCAGACATTGTGCCGTAGTGCTTCAGGTCTTCCTTGATGGATGCAGGGGAGTTTGAGGCGACAAATATTTTGGCAAGCTTGTTGTGCTTCAGCAGCTTCATGACTTCCGAAGTCCCTATAATGAACTTGCTGCCCTGCACGTGCTTCCTTAGTTCGGCAATTGCTTCCATTTTCGTTCACACTTTTACTTCTTGTTTTTTGCAACCAGCTTCGGAAGGCCAGTTCCCACAGGCACAGGCTGGTTAAGCATGACATTCTCAACAACCGATGTCAGGTTGTCAACCTCGCCGTAAAGGCTTGCGTTTATGATGTGCTTGATTGGAGTTTCGAATGATGCACGGGCGAGCACGCTTGACTTGTCCCTAACGACACCATACCTTGTGATGCCCTTTACCTTGCCGTCTGCGCACATGACATCGGCAACAAGCATGAGGTGCCTTATGTCAACGTTAAGGCCCTGGGTCTCAATGACTTTGAAAACCTCGTCAATAACTGCCTGCCGCGCAGCCTCAATGCCGAGGGTTTCCTCAATCTCAAAAACATCATTGGTTGTTGTCCTTGTCTCGTCAACAAACGGAATCTGCAGCACCTTCTTCATGTTTGAGCCGAAAGTAAGTATGACGTACTCGTTGTTCTTCTTGACAGGAAGCACCTGGGACACCCCGCGAACGCCCTTCACGAAGGTTTCCTTGGCCTTTTCCTTCAGCTTGAATATGTCGCTGACGCCGCCTTCCTTTGCCTTCACTTTCAGGATAAGCATGTCGCTTTTTATGTCAACGTGAACGCCCTTGGCGCCAATCTTGAGCGCCTTGGCAAGGGCGACCTCGTTAATGCCAAGCTCCTTCATCTTGCCCGTGTCAAGCTGCACCTCAATCCTGTTGTCAGCAACATTGATAGAAAACTCAGCCGCAATGTCCTTGAGCTTGGTCTCCCTTATCATTAGCGCAACCTTTTTGATGTCCTGCCCCTCAGAATAGGGCTTCTTGAGGTAAATCTCCATCATAGGAGTAGTAAGGTTCTTCCTGCCGTCAAGAATCTCGATAATCCTTGGCAGGCCCATGGTGACGTTCATCTCGGAAACGCCTGCGAAATGAAACGTATCTAATGTCATTTGAGTCCCGGGTTCACCAATGGATTCTGCAGCAACCAGGCCGACTGACTCGCCAGCCTCAACTTTCATTTCCTTGTACTCATCAGCAATGTCCTGGACGATTGCCTTTGCCTTTGCCTCTGAAATCTTATCAGGCATGGCTTCAACTACTGCCGCGTAAATGCCTGGCGGCAGGATTGCCTGCAGTTCCTTCAAAATGTTAGCTGTCATTTTTGCACCGTTCCTACTGTGACGCCTTTTCGCTGGCTTCGCTTATAACTCTCCTGACGTTAAGCACGCCGCCTTCTGACTTTGAAACATCAATGCTGTCCTCGCCGTACGTGAACTGCACAATCCTCTTTCCTGAGTCGCGCACAGTGCCGTCATACTCAACCTTGAGGTCCTGCAACGCGTTGGCAAGCCTCCTGTAAAGGTAACCGGACTTTGGAGTCCTCAATGCAGTGTCCATCAGCGCGTCCCTTCCGACTATGGACTGGAAGAAAAACTCAGCCGGCTTGAGGCCTGCCTTGAAGCTGTTCTTGATAAAGCCGCGGGCTTCCGGGGTAAGGTCATTGCGCTGGTAGCAGGAAAGCGTCCTGCCGGCATAGCCCATTTCAATCCTCTTTCCCCTCAAAGCCTGCTGGCCTACGCAGCCTGCCATCTGGGCAAGGTTGAGCGGAGTTCCCCTTGCTCCTGAAATCGCCATTACAATAGTGTGCGAGTAGCTCTCAACATTCATTGCAACAATCTTGCCTGTCTCGTCACGGGCCTTGTTGAGGACCTCAAGAATCTTCAGCTCAAGCGTTTCCCTCAAAGTCCTGCCAGGCAGAATGTCAAGCTGGCCTGAGTTGTACTGCGAGATAAGCTCTGCAACATCCTGCTCAGCCTTGTCAAAAACATTGCGGATGGCGGACTTTGCCTCCTTAGGAAGGTCAGTGTCAGACAGCGCCGTGGTAAAGCCCCTCTTCATGAGGACGGCAATGCCAAGCTTGAACATCTTTCCAAGAATGTCAAGCGCAAAGTGCCTGCCGTACTTCTTGTGCAGGTTCCTGAGCAGCAGGCCCGAGCCCTCGCCGAGGTTATTCTTGTCCATGACACCGCTCATGAGCTTGCCAGACTTTATCACGACCTCGGGCTCTTCCCTTGACTTTGACCTTCCGGCAAAGCTGAAGTCATCCGGCAAAAGCACGCTGAAAACTTCCTTGCCGCTGACAGAGTCCTTCTTAGGAAGCTTGGAAACTTCAGTAATGCCGATAGAGGCAAGGAGGTCAATCGCATCAGACCTTGGCATTGAAAAGCCGCCCCTTGTCAGCAGGTAGTTCCCTGAAATTGCATCCTGGATGCATCCAATGACAGACAGGCCATACCTTGGCGAAATCATCTGGGTATCAACGAGCATCAAAAGCTCGGCCTCAGCACGGGCCTCCTCGGTCTGGGGAATGTGCAGGTTCATCTCATCGCCGTCAAAGTCAGCGTTGTAAGGGAAGCACACTGCAGGGTTAAGGCGCAGCGTCTTGTTCGGCAGCACCCTGACCTTGTGGCACATCATGCTCATCCTGTGCAGCGAAGGCTGCCTGTTGAAAATAGCAATGTCACCGTCCATGAGATGGCGCTCAACTATGTAGCCAGGCTGGAGCTCCTCAATGGAAGCCTCAATGGTATCCTCAGTGAGCTTTTTCTTCTTGCCATCAGGCCTGATAAGATAGTTTGCGCCGGGGTAATTCTTGGGCCCTTTCCTTATGAACTCCTTGAGGTAATTCATGTTCCAGTCTGAAACCCTCTCAGGTACAGTAAGCTTCATTGCCATGATGCTTGGAACGCCAACCTCGCTGAGCTCAAGCATAGGGTCAGGGCTGATAACAGTACGAGCGGAAAAGTTAGTCCTCTTGCCAGTGAGGTTGTGCCTTATCCTGCCTTCCTTGCTCTTGATGCGCTCAGTCAGCGTCTTGAGCGGCTGGCCTGACCTGTGCCTTGCCGGAGGAAGCTGCGCAACCTCGTTGTCAAAGAATGTTGTAATGTGATACTGCAGCAAATCCCAGAGATCCTCAACAATTATTTCAGGCGCACCTGCATTGATGTTCTCAAACAAGCGCTGGTTAATCCTGACAATGTCACCCAGTTTGTGCGTGAGGTCATCCTCGGAACGCTCGCCAGTCTCCAAGGTTATTGAAGGCCTCATCGTAACAGGCGGGATAGGAAGCACGGTGAGCACCATCCACTCTGGCCTGACTGCTGTCGGGTTAAGGCCAAAATGCTCAATGTCAGCATCATTGAGCTTCTCAAGCCTGCTCCTTATCTCAATTGGCGAGATTCTCTTGTCATCCTCAAAGAACGTTGTTGGCTTTTCAATCACTATCTTCTTCTGCTTTGCCTTGCAGTGCGGGCACTTGCCTGCTGTCTTTGAGGCGGCAATAAGGTCCTTGAGCTTTTTCCTCATCACATCAGGGCCCTTGTCCTTGCCGAGGCGCTTCAGCCTGTCGCCATACTGCTCAATCCTTGCAGTCGGAAGAAGAATCCTGGAGCACTCCCTGCATGTGTACCTGAGCAATGTGAGGACTACCGAGATGAAGCTGATGTGAATAACCGGCCTTGCCAGCGAGATGTAGCCAAAGTGGCCAGTGCACTCCTTAAGCTTTGAGCCGCACGTCTTGCACCTCAAGCCAGGGTCAATGACGCCAAGCCTGACATCCATCAAACCACCATCAACAGGATAGCCCTCCTTGTCATAAAGCTCAGGCGTCACAATCTTGGCTGCAGCCATCTTCTTGATGAGCTTAGGGCTAAGCACGCCAAACACAACGTTGGAAACCTTCTTGTACACATACGGCTCGGTATCGTCCTGCATTTTCTGTTTACTCCAAACTAATTAATTTTATTAATTTTAACTAATATTTTGTCTTCAGCTTCAGCTGCGGATACAGCACGAGGCTCTTGAACTCGTCAAGTATGAGCTTGAAAGCGTATGAGACCTCAATGAAGCTTATGGCTGACTCGCCGCAAATCTGGCAGTAGCTCCTTCGCTTGAACTCATCGTAAATTGCGACCATGCCGCAGTTCTCGCACACTGGAACAATTGTCCTGTCAGCGTCAAACCTTTCCTTAAGCAGCATTGCTGCGCCGTGGGCAACAAAAGTGTCTTTCTCCATCTCGCCCAGCCTGAGGCCGCCTTCCTTTGCCCTGCCCTCGGTAGGCTGCCTTGTAAGCAGCTGAATTGGGCCTCTGGCTCGTGAATGGATTTTGTTCGCTACCATGTGCTTCAATCGCAGGTAGTACATGTCGCCGACAAAAATACCGACCTGGAATGCCTCACCAGTCTCGCCGTTGTACATTGTCTCAAGGCCGTTGTCCCTGAAGCCAAGGCTGAGAAGCTCCTTCCTTATCATCTCCTCAGGCTCTGCATCAAAAACAGTGCCGTTGATGTGCCTTCCGGAGAGAGCCCCTGTCTTCCCGGCAATAAGCTCAATCAAATGAGCCATGGTCATCCTCGTCGGAATGCTGTGAGGGCTGAAAATCATGTCAGGGGTAATTCCAGATGCTGTGAAAGGCATGTCTGCCTCGGGAACAATCAGGCCAACAACTCCCTTCTGGCCGTGCCTTGAGCTGAATTTGTCACCAACCTCAGGAATGCGCTGGTCCCTGATTTTTACCTGGACAAGCTTGTTGCCCTCGCTGTTCTCAGTAATCAGGACAAAGTCAACTATGCCTTCCTCGCCGTGCTTCATTATCACAGAGCTCTCCCTTCTTGTCTCTGCTGAAAGCGAGTACTGCTCCATGCTGCTGAGGAACCTTGGCGGCGAGGTCTTGCCAATAACAACATCGCCCTCCTTAACCTGTGACTCAGGATAAATTATGCCGTCCTCCTCAAGGAACCTGTAATCCTTCTCGCTCTTGAAGCCCTTGACATCCTTTGAAGGAATGCAAACCTCATCAACAAGGCCGCCAGAATAGCGCAGTTCCTCGGCAATCATAGGCCTGTAATAACTGCCACGGCCCATTCCCCTGCCGATTGAGCCGCCATTAATGATTATGGCGTCCTCCATGTTGTAGCCCTTGTAGCTCATTACAGCAACAACAAGGTTCTGGCCCGCAGGGTGCTTTGCATACTCTGAAATGTCGTGCATCACAGACTTTACAACAGGCATCTGCGGATTGTGAAGAAGATTGACATCCATGTCCATCCTTATCATGTAGTTGGAAGCGTAAAAGCCGATCGCCTGCTTCTGGTTCTTGGAGCCGGTGTTGACCTTTTGCGCAGAATTGAAATTTGCATAAGGCACAAGGCTGGTGATGAGGCCAAACATTGTCAGGGGCGAAAGCTCAAGGTGGGTATGCTGGGGAGTAAGCTCTTCCTCAAAAAAAGCAACCAGAGCATTCTCCTCCTCGGCAGCGTCAACGTACTCAATGATTCCCTGCTTGATGAGGTCAGACCACTTCAGCTCGTTTCTGGTAAGCTTGTCAACGTGGTCAGGCGAAAGCATCGGCCTTCCATCCCTCACAACGATAAGAGGCCTGCGCAGCCTTCCCTTGGCAGCCTCAATGTGAACCTCATCGCTGGCAGCATTGAAGAAGACGTTGACATTGTCGGAAATAGCGCTGCGCCTCCTCTCCTCACGCATTGAGCTCGCGAATGCCTCGCCGTCCTCAACTGTTCCCACATACTTTCCGCTCAAATACACGTCAGACATTTTGGTTTTTTTATTCCGATTTGCCAATCATTGCCTTGCAACTGGCCTGAGGCCATAGTTGCGCATAAGCTTCAAAACATCTTCCTCGTTCGCATCCAGGCTGACTGTCGCAAGAAGCGCCAGGTTCTTCTTCAGCCCGATGTTGGTGCCTTCAGGAGTCTCAATCGGGCACAGCCTTCCGAGATGGGTGCAGTGAAGCTCCCTCGCCTTGAAATTTTCCTGCGTTGCCGAAAGCGGGCTGACAACCCTCTGGAGATGGCTCATCATCTCAAGGAAATTAAGGCGCTGGATTCTCTGGCTGACACCCTTCCTGCCGCCAACCCAGGCGCCAGTTGCCATTGAGCTGTAAATCCTTGAAGTGAGAAGCTTTTCCCTGATTATGACCTTGAGCGTCGGAAACTTTCCACGCTTGACAACGCGCTGGAAATTGTAAAGCAAATCACCGATAAGGACCTTGAGATTGACCCTGAGCAGGTCAGCAAGCAAATCGCCAGAAAGCTTTAAGCGCTTGTTCATGTAGTGGTCCTTGTCATCAGGAGGAAGCTGCCCCCTAAGGCCAAGGATGTATTTCCTGACCATCTTGCAGAGGTTGTAGGCCTTCCACATCCTGTCTTTCGGAGTTATTCCGAGATGGGGAAGCAGGTACTTGTCAAGGATTTCCTTCATGCGCTCAAGCCTGATTTCCTTTGGCTGGGTAATGCCTGAGACCCTGGCAATTGCGTCCATGGCATCCTCCTCCGTCTTGATATCAGCAGAGTCCAAAAGGTTGACAAGAAGCTCATCAAAGTTATCATTTCCAGAAATAAACCTCATAATTTCCTCGTCCTTGGTAATGCCCAGGGATTTTATGATTGCAATCAGAGGCACCCTCCTAACCCTGGTGAATGTCAGGTAGAAAATGCCGTCTTTCATCCTTTCAATTGTATGTGGAATCTTGTAAGAGCCCTTCTCGGAAAATATCTTGCAGACAAACTTGCCACCGCTGCCTGACTCCTTGTCAATCAGGACCTTGTTAGATGCCAGGTCCTCAACCTTGACGAGAACCTTCTCGGTGCCGTTGATTATGAAGTATCCGCCAGGGTCATCAGGGTCTTCGCCATGCTGGATAAGCTCTTCCCTGCTTAGCTTGTTCAGGTGACACACCTTTGACTTAAGCATCACAGGCAGGCTTCCAATCTGAGTTTCAAATGACTCACGCTGGGCGCCGTTGATGTGGGCGCTGACAGTGATGTACATAGGAGCGGCATAAGTAAGCTTCCTCAGCCTTGCCTCCATCGGGTAAATCTTCCTGACCGAGCCATCAGCCTCGGTTATCTCAGGCTTTGTAATCCTTACATTGTCAAACCTTATCTTGAACTCATCAACATTTGGCGGAATGATTGTAGGCAGGATTTCCTTGTTCTCCTCAATTATTGAGTTAAGCTCATTATCAAGGAAATAGTTGAACGACTCTATGTCTGACTTTACAAATGACTGCTCCTCAAAGAACTTTTTCATGAGAACAGCATAGTTATTCATTTTTCACAACACCATCAGCAGGACCCTTTTTTGCTTCGCAAAAAAGCGCCCCCGGAAACTTCCAAGACCCTTTTGCAATGCAAAAGCGCCTGGAAAACAACTTATGTAAGCACAACAACCCTGTAAAATACGGTCTGGCCAGCTGTTGCGCTTTTCCTTGTAATCCTTATAATGTCGCCGAACTTCACGTTAATGCCGAGCAATGCGGCGTCTCTTTTGAGTATGCGGGGAAAATCCTCAGCCCTTGAATTGAATTCCTTCAGAACCTCCTCCTTTTCCTTCTCCGAGAGCTTCTCGTGCTTCGGAACAAGCAAGTGCTTCCTGACGTCAATCCTTTTCATGGTTAGTTACTCCTGAATTTGAGTGGGCCGGACGGGAATTCCACACCCTCTGCGCTTTTGGATTGAACCTTTTTCGCAAAAAGGGTCATTTGAACCCGCGACCATCGGATTAAAAGTCCGTTGCGCTACCAGGCTGCGCTACCGGCCCGTTTGATGTCCTGGACTGGAAGCGCCCTGGCCGGGACTTTCACCGCCGCTCATTGCGTTTTTGGATTGAACCTTTTTCGCAAAAAGGGACATTTTGAACCCGGGTCGCAGCCGTGACAGGGCTGTATTCTAGGCCAGGCTGAACCACCAGGGCGATATTAATCTATGTGAGTCAGTGAATTGAGGGCACTGCCGGGCGCTAAACGTC
>JAHFTU010000079.1 GCA_023269295.1 Candidatus Woesearchaeota archaeon
GACCGCTCCCAAGTCGACAGCAGTCGACTGGGCCCAATCGCGACAGCGATTTGGGTTTCACAAAAGGGGTCATGCGAAAACTTTAACTACTGCAACAGCCATTAACAGGGTCATGGCGAGAAGAAAGAAAAGGCCAAGCGATACAGGCAAGAACCGTCATCTTGACGAATTCTTGAAACAGCTGCAGATTGAAGATGAAAAAAGAGGCAAAATTGTTGCTTTTGTTGAGGACATAACATTTAAGCAGCTGAAAGAGCTCAGCACAGGCGTCACTGAAGAAAAGAAGAAGCCAAAGCTCAGGCTGCAAAGGCCGTGGCAAAAGTGATTGCAGGAGAAAATATGAAAGAAAAAGTTAAGAGGGCACTTAAACTGCTTAAAGCGCGCAAGGTGACGATAAGAAAGGCCGCGACTTTGGCAGGGGTTTCTTACCGAGAGATGGTTGACTTAACGTCAAAAGCCGGCATAGATATAGGATACACTCTGAAGGACCTGTGGGAGGATATGCAAAAATTCCAGAAGCGACGCGTTAATCCAAACCAGCTTGCCAAAGACTTGGAAGCTATGGAAAATGGCTAGGCTTCCTCACGACAAGTCCCGGTGCGTCTCATACATAAAGGCAGCGTGCTTGTTGTGCTTCCGCAGCCCTTTTGCCACTTCCTTCGCGATTTGGGCTGATGATACTTCCTTCTTCTTGTGCACAAACCGGCTGATGTTCTTTGCAACTGCGCCAGCAATCCGCTCGCACTCCTTCTCGCCCATCATGACAACGTAGCAGGCAGCATAAGCCGAACCGTAAACCTTGCGCTCATCGTAGCCGGCGCAAGTGCCTGATGATGAGCGCTTGACAACGCAGTGCACGCTCTCGCTATGGCTATGCTTCCGCTTCTGTTGCTGAATCTTCCTATGTTTTGCACTTGCTGTTCCCACAATTCTCACCAAAGTTCCCATAGCCATCACCCGAAGTTTATTGTGCCATTAGCGATGAGCATGAGCAGCCAGCCCATCGCAACCAGCATAAGCCCAATGAAAAGCCTCATAACACCCCTGCTTTCCTGCTTCCACTTCTTGACCTCATGAAGCCGCTTGCCGCCTGCCACAAGCAAAAGTATGGCAACCAGCGGCGCAACAAATATCACGTTGTAAAGCACCAGCATCAGGAAAGCTGAAAAGTCAAAATACTGGGAGAGCAGCATTATGATTGCCAAGTAAGGCGCGCCGGTGCAGGGCAGCTCAACTCCGGCAACAAAAGCGCCAAGCAGCATAATTCCCGGAACTGTCACCTTGGAAGCGTAGTCGTGAAGCTTCTTGGCAAAAAACGGAGGGATAGTAAGCGAGAACCACTTTCCATACCAGAAATAATCCTTTATCTCGAACATCCCGGCTATGATTATCAGTATGCCGACGCCAATTGCAAGGTACTCGCTCAGGTACAGCGGCAGCCCCGACAGGAAATAAACAAGCCCGAGGCCAGCCAGCAGGTATGTCATGAAGACCGCAAAAATGTACAGCCCGCCAAACAGCAGCATTTTCTTCGTGGACTGGCGGGTTGTGAGAATCACCGAAATCATCAGTATCAAAACGCCTATGGCGCACGGATTAATAGAGTCTATAGCTGCAGCGCCTACCACTGTCGCCAAAGTTGGAAGGTAAGCCTCAACCGCCATTCAGAGCACCCCTTTTGATAGCAACCTTGTAACTTTCGCACATCCGTCCAGTCTTACCCTTCACCTCAGAGTCAAATTCTAAGATGATGCAGTCGCCAGGCGGGATATTGCCGTGGGGGGAAGGAACATAATCCTCATAGTAGCCGCCAAGCTTCTCCTGCACCGCTTTCCCATCCAAGGTTTTCCACACAAACACCTGCAGCGTTCCAGGCCCGCCAGGGCAGCTGTCGCCATCCTTGATGGTAACCAACCCATGGTTTGTTGGAAGCGCAAGCCACCCCGGATGCAAGTCACCGCCTACACTCCTGAAAAAGCTGCCAATGCTGACGTCCCTATAATCAACTACAACTCCCTCAATGTGCATGCGGTTGTCACCGTGCTCGTGCAGCACGGTTTCGCCAACCCGGTTGGAAAAGCCCTTAGGGTCGACTAGCTGGTGCTGCTCCCCGCATCGCCAAACTTCAAAGTCAGCGTGCCAGTGGATAGGGCCGTTGGTTTCGGAAACAACGTTAAGGTAGATTGTAGAGCCTGCAACATAAGCTGTCACAGCCACAATAACTGCAATAATAGGCCAGAACAGGAAATGCAAAACAACAGGCTTAGGCTTGCCCTTTTTTCTTTTCACAAGAATCGAAACAGCAACAAGAGCTGCCAGCAAAGCCGCCCCAGCAACAACAGCCTGCATTGTGTTCTGGCGTATAGCCTCGTCCAGCATCACAGGCCCAGTTCCTTCGTATGCGTCAATCACTCCGCCTTCATCGCTGCCAGCCTCGCCTGTTTCGTGAGCAGCAACCATGCCACCAAACAGGGCTAAAAGATTCAGAACTACAACTGCGAAGACAACTCTCCTGATAACTGCGCTGTTCACAGACATCTTTCCCTTAGCACTGCCCATTCAGCAAAACTCGCACACGTTGCGCTTTACCGGCTTGACTGAAGCCTTTTTGCTGCTGTTGCTTGCTTTCTTAGCTTTCATTGTGGCACCTCTTTTGAAACTCTGAAACGTATCAGTATACAATTCCGTATATTGCTATATTGGTAATTTAAATAGTTTTTGGTAATTTTGGGCTACCCCAAAAAGATAATGCCGGGCTCGCTCTTGAAATCTGAATCGCCTGTAACGACCTTTGCGCCATGCTGCAGAGCGGTTGCGAGAACTATAGAGTCACCAAGCCCCCATTTCTTTTCGTGTTTGATAAGGGCAGCATCTTTGGCCAGCTTAACAGATACTGGCACAACAAAAGATGTTTTTAGCATAAAGCTCAGTGCATCCTCAGCATCCTTTTTTGAAAGGATTAGCATGTGGCGAAAAACCTCAGCCACATTGATTGTGCTGATGATAATGCGTCCACCCTCTATTAATTCTTTTGCTCTCTTCCCCGGCTCACTGGACTTGAAGTACTCAATCCATGCCCAAGAGTCAATCAAAACGGTCAATTTCTTCCCTCTTAAAAGATGGTATTTTTTTGAATTTGCCAAAAAATGATTCGGTTGGCTTTTTCGCTTCGGCTATGACATCCCGTATTACTTCATCAAATGATCCTGCACGGGTTTCCTCTTTAATGCTCCTGAGCATCTCAAGCGTTTCTCTCCTCACTGCAATAGTAGTGTCCATCTAAATCACCATAAGTTATATTTACATAAGTTATATTTAAAGGTTTCGCTGAATCGCACATTAAACTTAAATAAAACCTCACTGCAATGAACAGCATGCTCAAGCACATCATGGACAAGTGGGACTCTTACATGGGAGTCCTTCTTGGCATTTTTCTGATTATCATTGCAGCAACCAAGATTGCAACAGCGAATCCGCAGCTGCTATTGTTCTTCAAATACTATGTCTTCGTGATGGTTGCTGTTGTAATATTTGACACCGTAAAAAACTTCAGCCAGCACGAGAGCGCCTTATGGAAATTCGCTGCAATAGCTTCTAACGGCATTGTGCTTGCAGGCTGCGTAATAATACTTGAGAAACTGTTTGGAATGTCTTTTCCTTTGGCGGTCTCATCCCTGCCGCTGCTGTCACAGCTCGTTGCGGTGCCAAACTTCATGCTTTATCTGGGAATATTCCTGGTAATAGAGAACGCGCTGTGGGTTTTCGTTTATGATCATTTCTGAGCTGCCGGCAGAAGAAGGGGACTGTACCGCACAACACCGTTCACCGCTTGTGCGCTGAGCCTTTCAACATTTCCTCTCAGCAACCTGCTGGTTGGATGAACACCAAATCTGTTAGTAAGGTAATCTTTCAACGCTTCAGCTGCTAACGCCAAGGGCAACCCCTCCGCGTATTTGCCGCTCGATTCGACGAGAAGCTTAGCTTTTCCTACTGCAATGTTTGAATTAGCACCCTCTTTCAAGCTGGGAACATCAACTTCTGCGAGAATGCCGATATTGTGTGATTTGACTAGCTGTTTCAGCGTTGATGGGTTGCACTGGTCATCAAAAACGACCAATGGCTTGCTTCCAGTCACCATAGTCATTTTTTCGACAGCAGCATCGTAGAGAAAATCAACCAACGTGGGCTTGCCTGACAAGGTCAAGCACGCACCTTCGAATGAGGGAGCAATAACCGGCAAATACCACAGCTTGACATATGGTTCATGCTTGTCGTTGCTGAAGTAGACCACGTCAGGCCTTGCAGTGGCAATAAAGTTAAAAGGAACGTTACGGTAAGGGTCACGGGTTGCTATGCAAGTGACGGCGTATGCCTCTTCTTTCGGGTCGGACAAAATGTCGCGCGCATCAGCAGGGCTTAGGCGCTGCGCTGGCTTCAATGCCTTCCTCTGGATCTGGCGGTACTCTTCGCTAAGAAAATGATTCCAAAGAAGTTTATCAGGCTCATCCATCTTTCTCAAGGTACGCTTTGTCAAGTCAGCAATACTAATCAGATAGGCATGTCTTTCTGAGAACTGTTCGCCTTCGCGCAGGACGATGGCGTCGAGTTCTTCAATCTCGTTACGAAACAGCTTAACCATTGTAATCACTGTAAAGTAAATAAGTAGTATTTAAATATTTTGTTTGTGCCGCTTACGACTTAATTATCCCATACCCAATCAGCCGCCACCGGCTGCCCAAAAGGCGAGAGAGCGTGACCCTTGCGCCGGGCTCTGCGCATACCGGAAGCTTAAGCCTGAGCAGCACCATGCCTTTTTTCAGCTCTGCAACAATCCCGACTGTGGCTGATGAATTAACATTAAGCATGATTGTCTCTCCTGGCTTCAGTGGCTCAACAACCAGCTCATCCTTTGCGCCAACAACGCGCTCAAGCAGGTGAATCTCAAGCTTGAACTCGTTCCAGACAGGAGGAAGCTTGCCGGGCGCGCCCACAACTGCACCTGCAAGGGAATCTGCCTTCACAATGCCAGGGTCAAGCGATGTTTGAACGCCAACCGAGCCGCCGGGGCCAACCTGATTAATGGAAGCACCGCCTGTAACGAGACCTGTTATTTTTGTCACAATGGGCAGCCAGGAAACTTTTCCGGATTTCTCACTGCGCCTGCCAGGCCTTATCTCAATCTCCTGGCCAACACCGAAAACACCCTGCCTCACTGCCCCGCCAAGAACACCGCCTACAAGCTCTTTTGGCAGGGCGCCAGGCCTGTTAATGTCAAACGACCTTGCCACAAGCATCAAGGGCTCTGCTTCCCTCTTCCTTTGCGGCACTGGAATCGTGTCGATGATTGCGTGCACAAGCGCGTCAATGTTTATCCTGCGCTGCGCTGAAATCGGGACAATAGGAGCATCCTCATAAGGAGTGCCCTTAACAAACTCCCTTATTTGCCTGTGGTTTTCAAGAGCCTGCTCCTCGCTCACAAGGTCAATCTTGTTCTGGACAATCACAACCTTCTCAATGCCGACAATCTGAAGCGCAACCAGGTGCTCCCTAGTCTGTGGCTGCGGGCATTTCTCATTGGCTGCAATAAGGAGAAGCGCGCCGTCCATGATGGCTGCACCGGACAACATGGTTGCCATCAGGCTTTCGTGGCCAGGAGCGTCAACAAAGCTCACTTTTCTGGCAAGCTGAGTTTTTTCGCCGCATGTGGTGCAAACATCCTGCGTTGTAAAATTAGAAGGAGATGCGCACTTCGGGCATTTCCTGAACGATGCGTCAGCATAGCCCAGGCGGATTGTAATCCCCCGCTTGATTTCCTCAGAATGTGTATCGGTCCACTTGCCGGTTATCCCTTCCACAAGGGTCGTCTTTCCATGGTCAACGTGGCCCACCATCCCGATGTTCAGCTCTGGCTGGACAATTTCTGGTCCTGCCTTTAGTTCAGCAGCTGCAGCTTTTGCCGCCTTATCAGCTTTCTTCTCTTTTTCCGGAGCGGCTGCAGGCAATTCCACCGACTCACTTAATGCCACTGATTCACCTTTAGCTGCCTTTTTAGTTATTCAAACCACCAAAGAATCCGAAACGCTGGAAGGTATATAAAGTTAATTGGAACTGCTAAATAAAATTCCAAAGTTTTATATGCCCCTTCAGCTTACCATGCCTCATGACTGTTGTTCGATTGTCTGATGAAATATTTCCTGCTTTTCCTGATAAGCCTGTTGCGGTATTTTATT
>JAHFTU010000080.1 GCA_023269295.1 Candidatus Woesearchaeota archaeon
GCCAGGAAGCCCACTGCCCTAACATGTCAGAGTGCTGGAGCGGCGGCACCGCAACTTTCATGGTGCTTGGCGACACTTGCACGAGGGGCTGCAAATTCTGTGCCGTTAAGACAGGCAATCCAAAGGGCGTTGTGAACGAGGCCGAGCCGTTCATGCTTGGGCAGTGCGTCAGGGAGATGAACAGCCTGGGCACAGGCGAGAAGATGGACTATATCGTGATAACTTCAGTTGACAGGGATGATTTGCCTGACCAGGGTGCTGTGCATTTTGCAAACTGCATCAGGGAGGTAAAGAACGCTGTCCCTGGCATAATGGTTGAGGTTCTCACTCCTGATTTTCGCGGCAGCAGGGAATGCATCAGGACCATAGTTGACGCAAATCCTGATGTCTTTGACCACAATGTTGAGACAGTCAGGCGGCTGCAGCGCCAGGTTCGGGACCCGAGGGCAAATTATGAGCAGTCTCTCTCGGTTTTGGCGGCGGTTAAGGAAATGAGCCCGAAAATTTTCACAAAATCATCTCTGATGCTTGGCCTGGGTGAGACAGATGACGAAATTGTTGCCGCAATGAAGGACTTGCGAGCCATTGGCGTTGACATTCTTACTCTTGGCCAGTACCTGAGGCCAAGCAGCTGGCACCTTGCTGTTGCCGAGTATGTTTCTCCAGAAAAGTTTAATAAGCTGAAGCTCACCGGTGAAAGCCTGGGATTCAAGTACGTCGCCGCAGGCCCTTTTGTCAGGAGTTCCTACAGGGCGGGCGAGCTTTTCGTGAAGAATGTTTTGAAGCAAAAGCAAAACGAGGCGTCAAATTAAAATGGTGGAGAAAGTTCTGAAGTCTTTTGGCGTAAAATACTTGCAGGTTCTGGATGAGAATAGCAAGCCGGATGCCAGGCTCATGCCAAAGCTCTCGCCAAAACAGCTTGTTGAGCTCTACAGCACGATGGTGCTGTGCAGGAGGTTTGACGAAAAAGCCCTCATCCTGCAGCGGCAGGGAAGGCTGGGGACTTATGCCTCGTTTCTCGGCCAGGAAGCAGCCCAGATTGGCACGGCTTATGCTTTGGCTAGGGAGGACTGGACTTTCCCGACTTACCGTGATTCAGCTCTTTTAATAGCCCACAGCATGCCAATGGTAAGCCTGCTGCAGTATTTTGGCGGTGACGAGCGCGGCAGCATCCCGCCGAAAGGCGTCAACAATTTCCCGATTTCAATACCCGTGGGAACACAGGGCCTTCACGCTGTTGGGGCTGCAATGGCTGCCACGATCCAGGGCAAAAAGTTTGCCACAGTTGCCTGCCTTGGCGACGGCGCTTCTTCAGAGGGCGACATGAACGAGGCGTTTAATTTTGCCGGAGTTTTCAAGGCGCCTGTAATTTTCCTGTGCCAGAACAACCAGTACGCAATTTCTGTTCCTGTGAAGCAGCAGACCGCTGCCGAGACAATCGCGCAGAAGGCCATCGCGTTCGGCTTTGAGGGCGTCAGGGTGGATGGCAATGACGTGCTGGCAGTTTATTCAGCTGCCTCTGCTGCCTTGAAAAAAGCCCGCAGTGGCGGAGGCCCGACGCTGATTGAGTGCTTCACTTACCGCATAAGCAATCACACCACAAGCGATGACGCTTCAAGGTACAGGCCTGACTCCGAGGTCAAGGAGTGGCAGAAAAAGGATCCTGTTATCCGGCTGCGAAAGTTCCTCGTGGCAAAGAAATTATGGAATGATAAAAAAGAAGCGCAGCTTTTGGCTGGTGTTGATAAGCAGGTTTCTGATGCTGTTACCAAGTACGAATCAATACCTGCCCCGCAGGTTGAGGACGTGTTCAAATATACCTACTCTGAAATGCCGCAGTCTTTGAAGGAGCAGCTCGATGACTACAGGCGGCTGATGGAAGGAAAATAAAAATGGTCACCATGAATTTAGTGCAGGCAGTGAACTCAGGGCTGAAGTGCGCCATGGCCGATGACAAGAGGGTTGTTGTGCTTGGCGAGGACGTAGGCGCTGATGGCGGCGTGTTCCGCGCAAGCGATGGCCTGCTCAGGCAGTTTGGAAAGGGCAGGGTCATGGACACTCCCCTTGCCGAGTCAGGCATTGTTGGAGTCTCGATAGGGATGGCTGTTGCTGGCTTGCGGCCTGTGCCTGAAATACAGTTTTCCGGTTTTCTTTCCATGGCTTTTGCGCAGCTCGTGAACCACGCTGCAAGGATAAGGATGAGGAGCCGGGGAGCTTTTACATGCCCGCTTGTCATCAGGACGCCTTACGGAGGAGGAATTCGCGCGTTGGAGCACCATTCAGAGAGCATGGAAGCTGTTTTCTCGCATGTGCCTGGCATTAAGGTTGTAATCCCTTCCTCGCCTTACGATGCAAAAGGGCTTCTCATGAGCGCAATAAAGGATGATAATCCTGTTGTTTTTATGGAGCCGAGCAGGCTTTACCGCGCTGTGAAGGAGGATGTGCCGGAAAATTCTTATACTGTTCCGATTGGGAAAGCCAAGGTAGTCAAGGAAGGCAGCGCAGTTACAGTGATTAGTTGGGGCTCGATGCTGCAGCAGGCAAAGCTCGCCCTGAGCCACACTGATGTTGACTGCGAGCTCATTGATTTGAGAACGCTTAAGCCTCTTGACACTGACACAATAATTGTCTCTGTCAAAAAGACAGGGCGCTGCGTGATTGTGCAGGAGGCGCCAAGGACAGGCGGCTTTGCAAGCGAAATCATAGCTGTTATTAATGACAAGGCACTGCTCAGCCTTAAGGCGCCCGTAAGCAGGGTGGCAGGCTTTGACACCGGCTTCCCGCTGTACAAGCTTGAGGACCACTACCTTCCGAGCATAGAACGGATTGTTGCTGCGATTGAGGCAACCGTGAATTATTAATGTGAAATAAAATGGCTTACGAGTTTCGTTTTCCGGACGTCGGGCAGGGAATTACAGAGGGAGTGATAGTCAAATGGCACGTCAGGGAGGGCGATGCTGTGAAGGACGACCAGATTCTCGTTGAGATTGAGACCGACAAAGCAGTTGTTGAGGTTCCAAGCCCTAAAAGCGGCATTGTCCTAATGCGCCACACAAGCAAGGAAGGCCAGAGAATCAATGTTGGCGATGTTATCGTTGCCATTGGCCAGAAAGGCGAGAAGTATGTTCCTGGAAAAGCAGTTTCTTCTGCTATGCCAGTCCCTGGCGCTTCTAATGAAAAGAAAAAAGATGCAGGCGCAGTTGTTGGCTTCCTTCCTGGCTCAATGTCCGAAGTTGACAAGGGCATCTTTGTCATGCCGGCAGTGAGGCGGCTCGCAGCAGAGCTTAAGGTTAACCTGCCAGCAGTAAAGGGCAGCGGCCCAGGCGGCAGGGTTACTGAGGATGACGTGAGGAAAGCAGCCGGAGTCTCAACAACTGTAACAACGCTTCAAGCAGGCGCAGTGAAACCACAATCAGAGGAGCCTCAAATCAAAGTCACAAAGAAATACGATTTCTGGGGAATGGTCAGGAGAGAGCCCTTTAAAGGTGTCAGGAAAGCAACTGCGGAGAAGATGTCGCTTTCGGCTTCAAAGACTGCCGCTGTCACAAACATGGACGAGGCAGACATCACAGACCTTTCAGGAGTGAGGGAAAAAGCAAAAGCAGCTGCGGATAAGAAAGGCATAAAGCTGACTTTCCTTGCATTCATAATCAAGGCCGTTGTTGAATCGATGAGGAAGCCCGTGCACAACATGGTCAACAGCTCGCTTGATGAGGCAGCGCAGGAAGTTGTGATTAAGGACTACTTTAACATCGGGTTTGCAGTTGCCACTGATGCAGGCCTGCTGGTTCCTGTTGTCAAGGGCGTCAATGCCAAAAGCATCCTTGCAATCGCAGGCGAAGTCCAGCAGCTGGCAGAAAAAGCCCGCAGCAGGAAGCTTGACATGGCTGACATGATGGGCGGCACGTTCACGATAAGCAACATCGGCTCAATCGGCGGCACGTTCTTCACTCCAATCATCAACTATCCGGAAGCAGCAATTCTCGGAGTTGGCAAGATTGCTGACAAGCCTGTTGTCAGGGACGGCAAAATCGTGGGAAGAAAAATCCTGCCCCTTTCATTAACATACGACCACCGCCTGATTGACGGCGCGCAGGCAGCGGCGTTCCTGAATACGGTAATCAGTTATTTAGAAAATCCTAAGAATCTGCCAGTTGAATGAACTCATAATCTCTCGCTTACTTCCACAGCATCACCGCCGAAATCATAATACGCGCTTTTGTATTTTCCGGAATTTCTGACGTGGTGGAGGTAATTGGTAACATCGTGTTTGAACATCTTGACATTGTCAGCAACAATAACAGCTTTCCCGTAAAGCAGGCTGTTCTTTTCCAGCAGCAGCAAATAATCCAGGTACTCGTTCTTTGCCGCGTCTATGAAAACAAAATCAAACTTTCCTTTAAGCTTTGGTATGGTTTTCAATGCCTGTCCGACAACTATCTCTGCCCTGCTTAGCATTCCCGCTTCCATCAGATTATTTTCGGCAACTGCCGCTGTGTCTGGATTTAGCTCCAAAGTTACCAGCTTTCCCTGCGGCGGCAGATTCCTTATTATCCTTATTGCTGAATACCCGACCAGTGTCCCTATCTCAAGAGCCCGTTTTGGCTTTTTCTTTTTTACAGCTTTTTCAAGCAGCTCTCCCTTGACATCGCCAATTATTGGCAAGAACCTTGTCTGTGCAGTTCTCTCGATTTCTTCCAGAACTTTGTTGGCATTATTTTATTCACGCCTTTCAATTTTATAAAGTTATTGAGCAAACATAGTCGTAATGCAAAAATGAAGAAATCGGGTTCCAGAACACGGTACCTGAACCCGAAGGTTAGCTCCCAAGGCCAAACTTAATTAAGCAAGACTTATATTTAAATCTTTCGTCAGAATTTTTCTAAATTTTCAGAAAATTTCCGCTTTTAGCGTCAAATTTTGAAGAATATTCGGTCCGGCCGGTAATCCTTACGGAGATGTTAGAATAATTGCGTGAATTTGAGGGCAAGGCATATCAATTCAGATTCTTAATTTTGTGTTGCAGCTTCGGCTGCATGTGCCGGGCAGGCAGGACACGGTACCTGCAGTCGTCTGAAAAACGACTGGCCCCCAAGGCCATCAGGGTTCAAAACCTCTATAGGAGGCGCAGTTCCCTGGCCCGGCGCATATCTCTTTTGCTACCTCAAATAATTCCAACTGTCTGCCGCATATCTCTCACTTGCAAGTCTTTCAGCAGCAGCCCTCTCTCTTTCAGTCACTTTGCCAAATTCAAATTCTTTCCCTGCAGTAAAAGCCGTAACCAGCGCTTCCCTGAGCTGCTGCTCAGAAATGTTTGGGTTTATGTCTGTTACCGAAGTCACCCTTTGCTTGACGTCAGCGATGAACTTGTCAGAAATCTTTTCCTTCGGAACTTTCAGCAGCGAGAACATTGTCGCAACGTCAAGCTTGTAGAGTATGGTGCCGTGCTGGAGCAGGATGCCGTTCCGCCTGGTCTGCGCGTTGCCTGATATTTTCTTCCCGCCGGTTATTATGTCGTTAATCGGCTTAAACTCGGCAGCTATCCCCAGCTTTCCAAGAGCGTCAACAATCCAGCCGCAGATTTGGTGGTAGGATTCAGTGATTCCCGCTGGAAAGAAAGATTCAGGCGCAATGATGCTGTAAGTCAGCTCGCCATTGCTGTCGTGGTAAACCGCTCCCCCGCCTGTCCTCCTGCGCACAACATCAACACCGGTTCTTTTGCAAAGCTCAACGTCCACTTCATCTTTCATGCTCTGGAAATATCCTATTGATACTGCGCTGGGCTTCCACTTGTAGAACCTTATCGTAGGCAGGGACTCTTTTTTGCCGACAGCTTCGCTTATGGCTTCATCAAGTGCCATGTTCACGGCTGCCGAGTTTGTTTCTACGTCTATTATTCTCCACTTGGTCATTTTTCATCAAAAAGAGTTATTGTTGCAGGGGAGGCTGCGTGATTGCGTTGCTTAGGGCTGCCTTGAATGCCTTTGCTATGGATTCTGGCGTTATGCCAACAAGCACTGCCCCCTCATCCTCAATGAGCCGCTGCAGCGCTGCCGCGATTGACTGCTCGCTGTCCTTCTGGTCAAGGTTCACTAGAAGCTGTTCTATGTCATCAACAAACTCCTCAGGATGCATAAAGAAGTCGCCGTGCATCTCCACGTTTTCTATTATGCTGTCTGTTGGGTTGAACTCGACTTTTATCCTAATGAGCTTTCCCCCTGGAACCTT
>JAHFTU010000081.1 GCA_023269295.1 Candidatus Woesearchaeota archaeon
CTGCTTAACAATCCAAATTCTCTTCTCATAAGTCAACTTATACATGTAGCCTCACCAAAGGTGAGGCAACACGGTCGGAAGCAAAAGCGTGACTACCGGAAGTAAAAACGTGATAGCACAGCTGCAAAACAAAGGAGAAAGATATTTAAGTCGCAGCTTGAGTGAAAGAGCAGCATGAAGACAGTAAAACTCTTCCCAAAAATCAGGCCCTATCGCCACGGCTACCTTAATGTGGGCGACGGCCACAAGCTTTACTATGAGTTGTGCGGCAACCCAAAAGGCAATCCTGTGCTATTCGTGCACGGTGGTCCTGGCGCCGGCTGCAGCAAAAAGGACAGGCGATTCTTCAACCCGAAGGTATGGAACATCATTCTTTTTGACCAAAGGGGAGCTAACAGGAGCAAGCCTTTTGGCTCGCTGAAGGCAAACACGACATGGAAGCTTGTATCTGACATGCGGCAGCTGCTGGAATTTCTAAACATAAAGAAAGCGTTTCTGTTTGGCGGCAGCTGGGGCTCAACATTGTCGCTTGTTTACGCAATAAAGCACCCCGAAACAGTTACCGGAATGCTGTTGCGGGGAGTGTTCCTCGGGAGAAAGGAAGACATCATGTACACTTACGGCGGCGGTGCAGAGAACTATTTTCCCGACGCCTGGGAAAGGTTTGTGAGTCACGTGCCTCCAAGCAGAAGAAATGACGTTATTGGCTACTATGCGGGGCAGATGCAGTCAAAAAACAGGAGAATCATCAACAAGTTTGCGTTTGAATTTGCATACTATGAGCTTTCGCTGCTGAAGCTCAACATGACGCACAGGGATGTCATGAAAATCATGGGAAAAGCCAGCTCCCACCCGGGGCACAAGTCCATGGCCATTATCGAGTCTTATTACATGAAGAAAGGCTGCTTCCTGCCAAAGGATTACATCCTCAATAACATCAGCAGGATAAGGAAACTCAAAATTCCCGTTGCAATCGTGCAGGGCCGCTACGATGTCATATGCCCACCCTATCAGGCCTGGCAGCTTCACAAGGCGCTTCCGAAATCAAGGCTTGTCCTTACTATCTCAGGCCACGGCAGCAGCGACCCTCCCCTCACCAGCAAGCTCGTGGAAGAGGTGAAGAGAATGCAAAAGGTCGTACGATGAAGCAGCATAGACAGGACATGCAGAAGAGCACGAATGAGCCTTTAAGCAGCTTGACACATCTTATTGGCCTACTGCTTTCAGTTGCCGGACTGGTGTTGCTTATTGTCTTTGCTGCCATACACAGGAACGCTTTGGGACTAGTGGCTTTTTCCATTTTCGGGATGAGCCTGATACTTCTCTACCTTTTCAGCTCAATTTACCATTTTATTCCATCATTAAGCAGGGCTAAAGAGGTGTTCCGCAGGATTGACCAATCAATGGTTTTTATCCTTATAGCTGGAACTTACACGGCGGTTTGCCTCACGGTTTTGCGCGGCTGGTGGAGATGGAGCCTCTTAGGAGCTATTTGGGCGTTCGCAATCGTAGGCGTGTCCTTGGCTTCAGCAATGAGAATGAGGACCTGGTTGTCTACACCTATTTACCTCACTATGGGATGGCTCGGAGTAATTGCTATTTTTCCACTGACTCACATTTTGTCACCGAAAGGAATGTGGTGGCTGGTGGCAGGAGGTGTTTTTTACACGATAGGCGCGGCATTCTACGGCCTGGATTCATTCGTTCCACGAACTAGATGGTTTGGCATGCACGAGGTTTTTCATGTTTTTGTCATAGCAGGCAGCTTCAGCCATTTCTGGCTCATGCTAAATTATGTTCTTTAGTATGAACCTTAGCTAGAAAAAAAGTGGGCCCACTCGGACTTGAACCGAGGACCTCCGCCTGACTGATTTTGCCTAAATATCAGACTCGCCCTACCTTTTCCAGGTTTTTGATCAACCTTTTTGTGAAAAAGGTTGTGCGGCGTTCTAGCCAAGCTGAACTATGGGCCCGATCCAGAAATCGGACTCGACAATGCCTTATAAATGTTTTGCGATGGGTATTTTATGTAATGCCTTTTTCAAATCAAGCGCCCTGTATAAGGAAAAAGCTGTACTTGCATAGGCCAGAGCTTCACCAGTAAAGTGTGATAAGGGAGCTGCCATAAAAGTAGCGGTCTTGGCAATACCATATCCTCCTCGTGACAGTATGCTTCTGCGATTTGTTTCTTTTTCATCCACAACGCCTTTTAGGAGGGCACCATCAACAGCAGCATTTCTGGCAGCGGCAATGGTTCCAATGATAGGGAAACCTAAGCTGAAATAAGCTATTACTTCAACAGCATGATCTGAAATCCTGTCAACGTGAGCTCCCCATCTTGAGGGTCCCAGGCGTCGGGCAACCATACCGTCCAAGGCATCTAGTGCCATAACCCCGCCAATTGCTAAGCTTGAAAGCATTCCTTCCAGTCCATGTATGGCAAAGTAGGCAAGGGGCGGCCTGCTGGCAGAAATCATGTTCGCTAGTGTTGTTTCTTCTTCAGCCACAAGCGCCACTCTGGTGCTCCAGCGTAAGCCTGAAAGATACTTTTTGGTCTCAGCATGATTGCCATTTTCCAGCACGAATACAGGCGGCCTTCCAACAGGAATGGCATCAGCAACTTTCACTGTGTGAATCTCGCTGATGTGCCAGTCATCTGCAGCGTATTTCTTTATGGCATCTTCTATTAGGTTGTTCCATTGTTGTGTTGTCAGGGCTAATCGATGTGTCATATCGCCGCGAAACAGCGCATAGTCCCCTGGGGTAACTTGCACAACAGCGTAATCTGTTGCTACTCGTAACATTTCCATAACTGTTCTTTTTGCAGCTTCTAATGATGGGGCTTTTTGTAGATAATTGTGGCTGGCAGCAACGCTTACAGACTTATCAGGCAGTGGCAGTATTGTTGTATCTGAAATTACTGGCTTCTGCAGCGAAAATTCCTTATCAACGATGTTTGTAAGGTTAAGGTTGGGATCTATCGAAACTGCTGTGATTTTGTCCTTGCCAAGCTCATGTTCAAGAAATGGCAATCCTGAGCCAATTATTGCAACGTCAAACATCCTTTTCCCATTGAGAAGCCCAGCACTGGCGAGCATATTGGTGATAAATAAGGATTGTGCCCAAGAGAAATATCGTTCCTTAGCTTCAATCAGCCATGCTGGATAGATGCCTTGCAGTGCGCCTTGAAAGCCTGAGCCGCCTCTCCTGAAATGCGTGAAGTATTCCGGTGGGGCAGTGACATATGACTGGCTTGCCATAGTATCAGCGAATGCTGAACAAAATAAAAAGGTTTAGAAAGAAAAGCGCCTCGGGGCAGATATTCTCACTTCAAGCTTTCGCTTTAAAGTGTCTCGAACTGCCGACCATCCACTCCTATTAAAGGATTAGTGGTATCTGCTAAGCAAGTAACAGCTTCGAAAGCTCCTGATGAACTCATCATCAAGTGTCACTCGCTCCACCTGCTAAGCTACCGAGGCAAAGAGTTTTGAGGGCAAGAGCTGTGTTTATATAGTTTTCTCTGTGGGTAATTTACCTAACTTTCTCCACATTTTGTATCTAGACAATTGTTGAATGATGAAAATCCCACCTCTTTCATCCACTTATCAAGTTGCTTCCTGCCTGAGATTTGAAGATAATAAGCGTCATGAACTATCTCAAACCTTCTGTTTTTCCTGTAATTACCGGTAACAGTGAATCCTAGCTTATTCAGCAAAGTTCTTGTGGTAGTGTAAAGAGATCGACAACTTGTTTGATAGAAGATTACTGGATAGTACGCTTTCGTAACTCTTTTTTTAAAAGTTAGGCTGAAATCTGTATCTGCCAAGCCTCGCAGAAATGCACGTTTCACATTTAAGCTGCCTTGTCGTATAACTGGCGGAACACGAATATTCTCTTTTTTGCCCAGTGGCAATCCGATCTTTTTGGCATAAAATTCCACCAGACCTCTGGAGTAAATTTGCAACCTAACTTCTGTTTTTTTCTTTCCAGCAAAGAATATTGGGAATTTTAGATTATACAGGCGCTTCTTTAAGTGCCAAACATAGCTCTTTAGGTAAGTACGGTCACTAATTGCATCGCCAGACACGCATATTTCGTAATTAGTGCATCCTTTATGTGAATGAGCGCCAATATGTCCATCGCCGACCATTATTCCAATGTCTTCAGCGAGATCTTCTGTCATCGAAGTTGGTAGCTTTAACCCTCTTAATTCATCTTTCCTGCTGAAGTGAATCTTCATCTTGTTTAAGCTGCGTTTGGACATGCTAGAAAACTACTTTAGTTATTTAAATACCTTAGGCAGGGGAATGTCCAGTGTCCAGTGCTATGACCATTTTAGCGAAAAGGTTCAATCCAAAAACGATTACGAAAAACCTGAAAATATTTCGGGACACAGATAAATTTTTATAATCCTCAGTTGGAGCGGCAACCATGATAACGTGGCAGGATTTTGAGAAAGTTGAAATGCGCGTGGGCACGGTGCTTGAGGTGGCTGACTTTCCAGAAGCGCGAAATCCCTCTTACAAGCTCAAGATAGATTTTGGCAGCCATGGAGTGAAAAAGTCCAGCGCCCAGATTACAAAGCTTTACAAAAAGGAGGACATTCTCGGGAAGCAGGTTATCGCTGTTGTGAATTTCCCGCCAAAGCAAGTAGCTAACTTTATATCTGAATGCCTGGTGCTTGGGGTTGTGATGGATAGCAAGGAGATTGTACTGCTGCAGCCGGAAAGGAAAGTTGAGAACGGCTTGCGGATAGCATGATTGAAGAGATGGAGCGTGGTTTGAATGGAATCTGAGGATTTTAAGTTGCCAATTGGCTCGATGGCTGTTGAGTTTGACCTGCCGGGAGTTGACGGAAAGAGGTACATGTTAAGGTACTTCCACAACAGGGAAATAATTGTTGTGATTTTCACATGCAACCACTGCCCCTATGCGCAGGCCTACGAGAACAGGCTCATAAGGCTTGCCAAGGATTTCTCTGCAAAAGCCCAGTTTATCGCAATCAATTCAAATGATGCTGCAAAGTATCCTCAGGACAGCTTTGAGAGCATGAAGATAAGGGCCATGGAAAAGGGCTTTCCCTTCCCGTACCTGTAC
Organism: Candidatus Woesearchaeota archaeon; assembly: GCA_023269295.1. GTDB lineage: Archaea > Nanobdellota > Nanobdellia > Woesearchaeales > UBA10216 > UBA10216. The sequence goes on from JAHFTU010000081.1 coordinate 5,098, forward strand.
GATGAAAGCCAGGAAACAGCAAGGGCCTATGGCGCATTGGTAACGCCGCACATTTTTGTATTTGACAGGGGAGGCAAGCTTGCTTACCAGGGAGGAGTTGATGACAACTGGGAGAACGAGAAAGCAGTAACAAAACAGTATCTTAAGGATGCCCTTTCCGAGCTGGCGGCAGGCAGGTCTGTCACCAGAAAGACTGCGCCTGTTGTTGGCTGCTCGATTAAGTGGAAGTGAAAGCTGTATGCGCCGAGCCAGGGACACAAGTCGCTGTAAGCGACTGTGCACAGTCGTGCAACGCACGACTTGTGTTTGAACCCTGAAGGCTGTGAGGCCACTCGCTTTTGAGGTGAGCGCGGCTACCTGGTTTCGCCAGCTCGGCTACACACAACTGCCTACATTTCTGCAGGGCAACAAAAAAATAGATTCTATTCTAATTAAGCGTTTACCTGATTTTTATGGAGAAATTCCAGCAGCTATGGAAAGATTGCTGAAGTATACGTAATGCTTTCAAATTTTAAGACATTTTTTGAAAAATTTCCGACAAATCCGAACAAAGGTTTAAATATAAGTATGTCTATTATCTGATTGGCTGTGAGGTAACCTTCGGGTTCGGCTACCAGTTTCGGAACCCGATTTCTTTCTTTTGCCAACCATTAAATTTATAAAACAGCGGCAGTTGCAGATTCACCATGAACGTCGCTGTTATGTATTCTGGGGGAAAGGACAGCAACTACGCTGTCCAGTACGCGCTTGAAAAAGGATGGAACGTAAAGTACCTTCTCTCTGTCAAGCCGACGAGGACTGACTGCTACCTTTTCCATTTTGCAACTGTTGAGCACACCCCGCTTCAGGCAGAAGCGCTGGGGATTAAGCATTATCTTCTCGGCTGCAGCGTTGCAGACCCGAAAAAGGAGGCTGCGATTGTTGAGAAGTTTGTTGCGGATAAGCAAAAGTCAAAGGCGGAGAAGGTTGACGCTGTTCTTCTTGGAGGCACAGGCTTGCAGGCAACGCAGATAAGGAGCCTGCAGGACGCTTTGAGGCCTTACGGCATTGAGGTTTTCGCTGCACACTCAGGAGAAGACCACGAGACTGTTTTCAGGGAAATGATAGAAAAGGGGTTTGAAATAAT
>JAHFTU010000082.1 GCA_023269295.1 Candidatus Woesearchaeota archaeon
CCCGGCGGCGGCCCTTCATCTGAAAATGTCACCAATGTTGAATAACTTTTAAAAACCCATAGATAACACTTTTGATATGGAGTTTGCTTATCTTGACGAAAGTGGAGATCCTGGTGCTGAAGGCACTATGAATATGGTATTGTGCCTCATGGTGACTAGTAAAAACAAAGAATTGTCACAAGTTATCAAGTGGTGCAGGGAAAGGCTTTTGCAAAGCAAGAAAGGTCAAAAATGGTTAAACACTACCAACGGTGCCGTAAAGTATCACAATTTTCCAGATAAAAGTTTATTGAGACAATTAGTCAGTAAAATTTCCAAGCTTGAGGGATCTGTTTATTGCATAATTTTTGAGAAAAATAGAAGAGAGATCAGCCAAGAAGCTAAGGCCCTAATTGTCAACAAGCTCTTCCAACATATTATCAGCAGTGAAGGAGAAGTGCCTGTTTCTATAATCGCCGATACTGGCTATTTTAATACGGATAAGATAAATTTTTTCCTTCTTTGTGAATACGAGGCAATGAAAGATGAACTCAGCTTAACTGTTGAGAAAATTAATGAAAGCGAATACGAAGCGCATTTGGCCAATGGAAACAGTAAATGTATTAAAATAAACCACGAAAATACTGCAGGGAGCAAAGGATTACAAGTAACAGACGTAATCGCAGGTGTTATTTTTCATGAAGCTGAACACGGTGACGCATCATTCTCTTCACTATTAAAGGGCAGCATTCTAAAGCTGTATTGCCATACTTTAAGGAGAAAATAGTAGATTGTTGTTGCATACCTTCCTACTTGTCAGACTCCGCCGCAGTAGCGACGAAGTGGGCTTATGCCACTCCGTTTGGAAGGATGTTACTGGCAACAACAAGCACGTATGGATTAATTTCTATTTAAACCTTTGTTTTTATTGGCGAGTAAGTAGTTATATTTTTAAACTACTATTCAATGGTATCAATAAGCGCGGCGGCCCTCAATTCTTACCTGCTAGTCGCCAGCTTTATGCACGAATAGAACACTATCGCCCAAACGACCATGCGCATGTTGAGGCTGTAGGCCTGGTCAACGCCTTCCTTGATTATGCTTATGCTTGTTCCTATGTCTTCTGCCTCCTTCAGCTTTTCAGAAGGAATCCTCAGCTTGATGTCAGCAAAGGTTGCCTTCTTGAGCTCCTCTTCAAGCGTGACGTGGAACAGGTAGCCGTTCCTAAAGCTTTCAGCCAGGTCATGCACGATTCTTGTCTGTGCCTCGTGGACAAGGTCCTGATGAGTGAAGGAAAATCCCTTGCTGCGCAAAACCTTCTCAAAATAAGCGCTTATTTCAGCGTTCACCCTTGACTTTTCCTCAGCTGTGCGCAATGTAGGAATTGAATTCAGCATTCCTGCTGCCCCGACCATGAATTCCTGCTGTAGCGCAATGACTTCCCTGGAATACTGGAGGTTGTTGGCCAGCGGCAGCGCAAGCGACTGCAGGCACTGGATTGTCCTTTTCAGGTCAACCGGCTCGTGCACAGGATCGTTCCTGGCCAAAAGCCCGTTCAGCTTGGCAAGCGTCGGGTCAAGAAGGCGCAGCGAGCGCTCAATAAGCGCAGCATCGCTGTCAGAAATAGCTGCCTCTGCAAACAATTCCACAACCTTCTGCTGCTTGAACGGAAATGCGCCGCTGATGTTCATGCCCCTGACATAGGGTATTGATTCGATTTCAGCCGACTTGGGGTTCAAGTCAGAGAGCTTGTGGATGTAGAGCATAATTTGCCAATCTAAACGTCTTATACATAAATTTTTCCCAAAAGTCTTTACTTAACCAAAAAGCTTAAATAGTTAAACTGTTAAACTTGTTAAACAAGTTAAACTGTCAGAATTTTCCATCAATCGATGTGCATAAGGAAACGCTCAGAAACAACAGTTTCTGGCGCTCAGAAATCTGCAGATTTCTGATGATTCTGAGCACTAAGAACCCCCAGTCACAAAAGACGTTGTAATCCTACACGTTTCTGACGGGTGGTTCTTTAGTTTGGAGGATAAAAATGGCTACAAAAGCTTTGAAAGGTGTAAGCGAGGATAAGTGGGCGGAGTTTAAGGCCATTGCGGCGAACAGGGACGTTTCAATGGGAGAATTATTTAACGATGCAGTAGACGCTCTTGCAAAAGAGAAGTCGAAGTCGCAGTGGGAAAGGATATTGGCATGGAAGGCAAAGGACCCAAAGGAAGTTGAACGAATAGAGGAAAGAATAAAAGAATTCAGGAAAGGATTTGAATTGAGGCGCTTCAAGTGAACTATGTCCTTGATACCAACATCCTGATAGAAATAAGAAAAGGCAGGAGAGGCGTTAAAGAAGAGGTGATGAAGTTCATAAATGTCGAAAATGCAGAGCCATACGTCACGCTCCTCACGTTTGCCGAATATTACTTTGGCAGTTTAGATGCAAGCCCAAAAGGCCAGGAGGACTGCCTAGAATTTTTAAGCTCTTACAAGCACCTGACTGTTGAAAAAGGCAGCGCTATGCTTTTCGCAAAGCTTACTCACAAGTATGAAAAAGAAGGAACTCCGCTCAGCCCTCTGGACATGCTTAACGCCTGCATAGCAATTGACAATAACTCTGTGTTTATAACCTCCGACAAGGCTTTTGAGCGGGTTAAAGAGCTGAAAAAAATCATTATCGCCTTTTCCTAAGTTCGATATAGCTGATATAGACAAATGCTTAAATATGACTGAAATAAACCACTCTGTTAAGTGATTTACATGAAACGAGTTGGTTATCTTCATGCCCTTCTTAGAAAGAAGGTCAATCAAGAAACGAGAAAGTGAAAAGAGTTCTAGGATAGCCACCGCAATTTTAACTGAAATGAGTGATTGTCTTCATAGCAAGTGATTTGACTTCTTGTAATTACCAAATCAGCTGTAGTGGTGTAATTGTAGCACGCAAGCTTGTGGGGCTTAAGGACCGGGCGCAATTCCCGGCTACGGCTTTATTTGACTATGAGGTGATGGAAAAATGAAAACGAAATTAGAAGACATAATAAAAGGCCGCTTGGGTGATTGCCGGCATTGAAGAAGGCAAACTGCCGCCAGTTTTCGTGGCAAAGAATGGAAGGGCGCGAAAGTACATTGACGAGACGCTTGACCTGTCTGGCCTGGAAATCCAGGACATGAGGGCAGAAGACATTCCAGGGCTCGTTGACGAAGAAGTGCCACGGTATCTTGGCCTGACAACTACAGAATTGGTTGCAAACTATCTCATGGGGGCAAGGCAATCCCAAACTGAGGTGCTTCGGATAATCAACTGGAAGGACGATAGCTGCCTTTATGGGAAGCCAGCAATCTGTGCCATAGGGAAACAAGAAATTCCCAAAACCTTACTTCAGGCAGTAATGAAAAGGGACGTCGTCGTTGCCGTTAATGACAGCTCAGACATACTCAGCTCTGCACTTGGCGCTGGCTATCTTAATAAGCAAAATATTGCCTTCAAAACGTTAAGGGGCGAAACAGAGGCCATGCTGAAGCTTGGCTATGCCGACATGGTCGTTGAGATAGTAGGCACCGGCGGGACAGTGGAAAGGTACGGCCTGCAGATTTATGCGCCGCTCTACTTCATAGATGTTGCATTAATTGGCAACAAAAACTATTTAAGCCAACTAAGAGGGAGTTAGCAACCATGACAGCCGCAAAACTTGAGCGCGCGCGGGGAACAAGGGACTTTTCGGGTGGGGAGGCCCTGCAGAGGCAGCGGATAGTTGCAACCCTGCAGAGGGTGTTTGAGCTCTATGGCTACAACCCGCTTGAGACGCCAATACTTGAAAGGTTCGAGACCCTCGCTTCCAAGTATGCCGGGGGAGAGGAGATTCTGAAGGAAACTTTCAGGCTGAAAGACCAAGGAGACAGGGAGCTTGGGCTGCGCTACGACCTCACCGTGCCAATGTGCCGCTTTATCGCAACCAATCCGAATCTCAAGATGCCGTTCAAGAGGTACCAGATTGGCGAGGTCTTCAGGGACGGGCCGCTGAAAATCGGGAGATACAGGGAGTTTGCGCAGTGCGACGTTGACATTGTAGGAGTGAAGTCAATGGCTGCAGATGCGGAAATGGTGGAAATTGCGCAGGACGTGTTTGAGAAGATGCAGCTTGGCGTTGTCATAAAAGTCAATAATCGCAAGCTCCTGAACGGAATCCTGGCAGCCGCAGGGATAAAATCTGAGAAGGCCGAAACCACAATACTGACGCTTGACAAACTTGAAAAACTGGGAGCGGCGGTGGTTGAAAAAGAGCTAATCAATAAGGGCACTTCGGCTGCTGCAATCAAAAAGCTCACGCAACTCATAACAATGAAAGGCAGCAGCACAGAAAAGATGAGAAAGCTGAAAAGCGAAATCAGCAGCGATGAAGGAAAAGACGGATTGAAAGAGCTGCAGGAGCTGTTCAGCAGCCTTGAAGATTCCGAAAATGCCGAGTTTGACCCGTCGCTGGCAAGGGGACTTGCTTATTACACTGGCACAGTGTTTGAGGTGTTCCTGAAAAATTCTGAAATAAAATCGGCTGTTGCAGCCGGAGGGCGCTACGATAACATGATTGGCAACTTTGTCGGCTCTGGAAGGGAGTATCCTGCTGTTGGAATATCATTTGGCCTGGACATCATTGAAGACGCGCTCGGCATGCTTGGGAAAGACGGAAGGAAAACAACAACAGTCGCTTATGTCATGCCAATAAAAGTTGTTGCGGAGGCCAAGAAAATTGCAAGCCAGCTCAGGAAAAATGGCATAAACACGGACATTGACATGAATAACCGGGATATCAAGAAAAACCTTGAATACGCTGCTGCTGCCGGAATCCCCTACGCTGTTTTCGTTGGAGAGAAGGAAATCAAAGAAGGCAAAATAACCCTGAGGAGCATGAAGACAGGGAAAGAAGAAATTGTCACGCTTGCAGAGGCATTAAACATTCTTAGAGCAGATTAAAAAATATAGATTAAACTTTTTAAACTCATCCAAATCCCCAGCCTTCATGTATGCTACAACCCTTATCCAGCGGGCTATGGATAACCCAGAAATTGACGGGCTTCTTCTTGGAAAAGAAGTGCCTGGCCTGGAGATTAACGGCGCCGCTTACAATTTCGGCCAAAAAACGCAGTTCCTGTCAGAATTTTTCCCTGCTATGGCGAAGAATGGAATGCGGGCAGAAGTTCTTCGTGCTTCAAGTGACCAGTATATGAACGTTTTTTGGATCCTGAAAAAAGGCTTCTGGCTGTGCGGCGTTTACTTAAACCATCCCGAGCGTATGGCAACAATTGTGGCAATGACCCATTTCCCCGGGCACAGCTTTTACGGTCTAGACTTTATTGCGGAAAAACTTGATTTGAAAGAAATCGATACCAAAGGGCTTGAAGGGCTTTTGGCGGAAAGGGCAGCCGATATGCTAAACACAATCCCAAAGCAGAAGCATACTGGCCAAAAAAGAATACTTGTGCTCGGAGACGACTAGGCAAACCGCGCTAATCTTCTGCTGCAGTCAAAATCATACAGCCGCCTTTCTTTACGAGAATCGTCTTCTCAGCCTGGCTGACCAGCCCTTTTGCTTCCTCTATCAATGGAGGGAAGCTTTGGATGATGCGCTGCTGCCCAAGAACCTTCAGCGCAAGCGCAACCTTGATTGCTGGAAATTCCTTCAGAAGCCAGCGCTTTGCAAAAGGCATCTTCTCAAATCCCCGGATTTTCTCAAGGATTTTCCTCACGCTCGCATCCCTTGCCTGCCTGTCAGACAGCTGCATGAAAACCTCAGCGTTTGAGGACTCGTAAATGATGCCCTTGCCTGCGGTTGCGAAAGGCTCAATTGCAATGACCTCATTTTCCTGCAGTGCTGTCTTGTCGCCGTTGTCAAAGTTCGGCACTGTCGGCTTTGTGTGAATCTCAAACTTGCCAAGGCCGTGACCGCTGAGGTTGCGGATGGGGGAAAAGCCGTACGATGCAATCGTTTCCTTTATGACCCTGCCAATCTCGCCAGCTGTTACTCCGGCTTTGACTATTTTTATGGCCTCGCCAAGAGCTTTTTCCGATGCGGCAACCAGTTCTGCATTCCTGCCGCCCAGGTCAACTGTCGTTGCGTTGTCGCCCATTGCGCCGTTAAAGCAGGCGCCAACATCAAGCTTGCACACCTGCGCTTCCAGAATCGTGCTGTCATCGGCAGCCGGGCAGTAGTGCGCAGCGATGTGGTCAACAGAAA
>JAHFTU010000123.1 GCA_023269295.1 Candidatus Woesearchaeota archaeon
GAAACGGTTGTTTGGTAGCACAGTCAAATGCAAGCACATCAGAACGCAAACAGCAGAGCTGTTTTGTAGGCTAATCGCCTACAACATAGGCTACGCCTACAGACTTTTTCTACTAAGCCCTTTCTTGCTGATGTGCTTCAACATTTCTTTTGATTTGAGGCAGTTTGGAATGCGCTTCTTTCAGTTCCTGATTCCTTGTTTCTATAAAATGAACCATATTCACTATGGCCGTCCATGCATTATCTAATTCGGTTTGATACTTGTTTCTTAGGAATATGGCATCGTTTCTTCCAGTGATTGAGCCAGTAAGTGTTGGTCTTTCTCTTACCGCCCTTGGTTCGTGACGTGCATATTTAAATGTCATTTTATGGTCGCCCCCGTTCTTTTTTATTTGAAGTATTCTCTTTCTTTTAGATTTTTAGGTTTCACGTCTGCTACGAAATAGCTTATCATACTTTTTATTGCTTCTTGTTTAGTCTTGTGTTTATTTGATAGCTTATAGATTTCTACTATCCTGTCTTCTTCTTCGGATAAATCCAATTGAATTTTAACCATTTATAACACCACAATATTTGGTATATGTTGCTAATATATAAAGTTTACTCTTGTTTTTCCTTTAAAATGCTCGTAGTCATAAAGCAAATTGATTTTCTAGACTGATTGGGTGATAACATATGCCTTACGAAATACCTCAGGAGTTGCAGTATAAGGAAAAGATTTTGTTCGGGCTGACTTTTGAGCAGCCAGCATACGCCGTTGTATCCTTTTAGTTCACAAGTCCCTGCCCATTACTGTCTTGCGGCTGTTTGCCTTTGCGCGCTCGACAGCGTCCTCAACCAGCTTCCTGACCTTTGCATCAAGCTCAGGGAGAAAATCATCAGCAACGCTATTAACACGGTTGTTCTTCTCAGCGCTCAGCTTCTTTACATAAGCTGCAACGTTTGTTTTAACAGTCAATTTCATTCTCATCACGGCATATAGAGAACTTTGAATAACTACTTATTTGTTATTTTTGTTCAAAGTTCTCTTAGACAAGTTTGACAAATATGATGGATAATCAAACTTGTCTATAATCAATTGTGGCAGTAAATAAACGAAAGCTCCTTTAGCTTTTCGTTCCTGCTTTCCAGCCTGCAAAACCCGAACCTTGCGAACTGCACGATTTCCCCAATTTTTATACCTGCAGCTGCTGCCTCTGCAACGCCCTTGCTGGATTTCCCGTCAGGCATAAGCACCTTGGCCTTAATGAGGCTCTTGTCGTCAGCAGGAAGCCAGTGGATTATCTTGCTTCCAGACATCCTGTACTTTTCATACTCTGTCGAGTCAAACGCGTAGCCAGAGCTGTTTTTTTTGAAGTTGAGGCAGTCCATGAGCCTGACAAGCGGGCTGCCTTTCAGCTTTGCAATCTCACCCATGTCCTTTTCAGCAATGTAAAACCTGTCCCTGACTGAAAAATGCCTGCTGTTGCTTTCCTCAAGGTCAGGGTGAAGCTTGAGCTCAACCTTCCTCGCAGGTGCGCCCTTGACTGTAATCTGCTGCGGGTTCTCAACGTAAAAGTAGCGGCTGCATTTCGGGTCAAGTATCTTCCTGTTGATGGCGCTGATAAGCTGCCACTCAAAGTTTGTCTCCGAAGGCGAAAGGCCAACCTCAATCGCAATTTCCCAGAAAGTCTCGGGCTGGATTCCCCTCCTCCTGAGCGCCTTTATCGTCACAAGCCGAGGGTCATCCCAGCTGCTGATTACGCCCTCTTCCATCATCCTTCTTATCTCCCTGCCCTGGGTCACAGCGCCCTTGACATTAAACCTGCCATACTGGATGACGGTCTGCTTCGGAAGCTTAAGCAGCGTTTTAATTGTGTCCTGAAGCTCCACCCTCATCGTGCCAAACTCGCTGCTTCTCATGATGTGGGTAATGCCCATTACGCCATCTTCAACAGAATTCGCAAAGTCGTACAAAGGCCACACGCAGTATTTCCTGCCCTGCAGGTAATGCTCCTTGTAGCTAATCCTGAAAAGCACCGGATCCCTCATTACGTGGTTGGGGCTCTGCATATCGCCCTTCAGGCGAAGAACAGCCTCACCAGCGCCATACTTCTTGTCAAGCATGCCCTTCCATTCCTCAAGGTTGTGCTTGGCATCCTTCTGCCTGCAGTTGCAGCCAAAGCCCTCATGGCGGAGCTCCCGCATCTTTTCCTGGTTGCAGAAGCACACAAAGGCATGGGCCTGCTTAACCAGCTTCTCTGCATACTCGTAAAGCATTGGCAAATCATTGCTGATGTGAACAACTTTATCAGGCCGAATGCCCAAAAACTTGAGGTCATCCAGCAGGGCATCAGCATACTCTTTTTTAGCCAGCTCGGCATTAGTGTCCTCAAAACGCACAAGGCACTTGCCCCTGTACTTCTGGGCATACATAAAATTAATCAGGAAGCTCAGCGCATGCCCTATGTGCGCATACTTTGACGGCTCGGGCGGAATCCTCGTTACGACATTACCCTGGACAGCGTTCTTCAGCTCAGGTAAATCCCTTTTCTCGGCCTTCTTTTTCTCAAGAAGCTCAGGCGCCAGCCTGCCAAGCTCCTCAGTCTGCTTCTCAACACTCAGCTTATTGACTGATTTAAGCGCGTTATTCACAGCAGCAGCTATTGCCTTAATATCGGACTTCAAAGAAGGGTTCTCAGCGAGGATTTT
>JAHFTU010000011.1 GCA_023269295.1 Candidatus Woesearchaeota archaeon
GTATGCCGTACTAGCGGCAAAGTCAGGAGCCCGGGTTATTGCCTATGAGCCCGTGCCTGAAACTTACCAGCTTCTTTCCAACAACCTCATTATCAACAACTGCCGTAATGTCAAAACCTACAGCGCCGCTGTGGGCTCAAAAATAGGCGAATTGACCCTGAATGTTAATCCGCAGGCAGCAGGCCTTGATTCAATTTACCAAACTTTTTCATCCACTGAAAAAATAAAGGTGCCCTCGATAGACCTGCATGAAATATTCGTCCGGAACAGCCTGAAAAAGATAGATGTTCTGAAGATTGACGTGGAAGGGGCAGAGTACGATATCCTCCTCCATGCGCGCGCCGCTGACCTTAGAAAGATACAGGCAATAATACTAGAATACCACGACCATCTTGATCACGGTCATCGCAAGCAGGAACTCATCAATCTCCTCCGATGCAACGGCTTTACAGTTAAAGAGATCTCCCTCTGGTTTACCGCCCCTTTCCTTAGAGAAGGAAAACTCCTTGCACAGCGGAGTTCCTAAGCCGCCCTGTGCATTTTCCAAACAGCAACCTTTATAAGCAGCCTAAAAACTCACGTTTTCAAATAAAATGGCAAGGATGCATTCAAGGAAGAAAGGAAATGCAGGCTCCAAAAAGCCAATCAAAAAGGCAGCCCCGGCATGGGTCAGGTACCAGGCCAAGGAAGTGGAGCTTCTCGTAGCCAAGGTAGCCAAGGAAGGAAGGACGCAGTCACAGATAGGCGTAGTTCTCAGGGACAGTTATGGGGTACCGGACGTAAAGAAAATAGCAGGAAAGAACGTGTCTGCAATCATGAAGGAAAAGAACCTCCTCCCGCTGATTCCAGAAGACCTAATGGCACTCATCAAGAAAAGTGTCACGATAAAGAAGCACCTTGAAGGCCAGAAGCATGACATGTCAGCCAAGCGGGGGTTTGAGCTGACTGACTCCAAGATAAGAAGGCTCGTCAAGTACTACAAGAGAGAGCACGTGCTCCCGCAGGACTGGAGCTACGACCCTGAAAAGGTCAAGCTCATCATAGGATAATTTTTTCTTTTCCAATTTTTCTTTTCATTTTTACCTTTTGACTTGCAGCAACCATCCCCTGCTTTTCTCCGAAAAACATATAAGGGGCCGGGCTCTGCGTTACACCATGAAAAAGCAATGGGTGCCGATTTTTTCCGTGCTGTCTTTTTTTGGCCTGCCGTTGTTCTACCTGCCAGTCGCCGCGGCTATCTGGATGCTGGATCACGCGGCTGGCGTTCGGATTTTTGCCTCATTGTTGAGCATTGAAGCCATCGGGGCTGCCATAAAACTTGTCCACCCAACAGAGCGTCCCGTGCCGATGCCGCGGCGCACCCTGCGCGAAAAGATCGATGCTGGCAGTTTTCCAAGCCTGCACTCAGCGCGAATAGCAGCCCTTGCCCTCACCATCTTTCGCCTGCAGCCTACGCCTCTTGCAGGAGGGGCGCTCGTAGCTCTTATCCTTGCCGTAAGCGCTTCACGGCTCTCCATCAAAAAACATTACCCTCTTGATGTTGTCGCCGGCATCGCTGGGGGAATTATTATAAACATCATCATTTTTTCTTTCTAACCAATGGCAGTGCATGATTACCTCACCCTCATTAAGTTCCGGCACCATTTCACCTTTCTCGAAGTGCTCATTCCCGCAGTTCTTTTCTCCTCGCTTGGCCTGCTCCCAACGCTCATCCAGGTTGCCGTGACATACATGTGCTTCGCTGTTTTCCTCTACGGTGGCATATATACCCTTAATGACATTGCCGACGCCGAGGCTGACCGGCGCCATCCCTTGAAGCAATTGCGGCCGCTGGCAGCCAGGCGGCTGACGCAAACATCAGCGTTGCTGTTTGCCACCCTGCTCATCTTGTTGGGCGTGGGTGGTGCCCTGCTTTTGTTCAGCACGCACGTTGTCCTCTTGTACCTTGCAGTTCTCGCGCTCACAACCATCTACACGTTTGTTGGGAAGCGCATCCCTCTTATTGGCCTGCTCCTTAACAGCTCAACCCACGCTCTCCGTCCGGTGCTTGGCCTACTCATCGTCCATGCAGTACACCTGCCCATGTACTTGTTCATCGCGTACTTTTTCTTCTCGGCAGGATTTGTCGCCATGCGCTGGCTTCTCTTGTTTGACTTTCCAAAAAATCATGAACCACGCATCCCGAAACAACGCCTCATTACTATCACTATTGCAGCATTCATAGGGATGCTTGCCATTTTAGCAGCAGATTGGCCAGTCCACAGCGTCATATACCTCACCATGGCCGGACTCTACACTATTTTTGTATTCGGCATAAATCTTTCTCCAGCTATCAGGTCATTCTGCAGAGCCAGAGTGGCACGCTAAAGCACACAACTGTAACAAACTTTAAAAAACCAACAAGCAAGGAAAAATGGTGATGGAAGCGGTTTCTGGAAAAAAGGTGCTGAATGAAGAGGCTGACGTAACGCCTGAGAAGATTGAGGCATTCAAGCTGCTTGTAAAGGAAGCGGCCGCGGCATTCAGCCTGGTTGACAAAGCCGAAACAATAAGGCTGGTCTCCCACCTTGACGCTGACGGCCTGAGCTCGGCTGCAGTTGTCATCAAGACATTTCTAAGGGAGAACAGGAAATACTGCCTGTCAATAGTCCCCCAGCTGACTGAGGAGATTGCGCTGGAGCTGGCTGCCGAAAGCTATAGCCACTACGTCTTCACAGACCTCGGAACAGGGCAGTTTGGCCTCCTGAAAAAGCACCTTGCTGGCAATGGGAAAAAAGTGTTCATACTTGACCACCACCACATGCAGGGCGAATCTGCCGCAGAAGGCGTGGTTCACGTGAATCCCCACCTTGCAGGTATTGAGTCGTCAAGGGAAATATCCGGCGCTGGCGTCTCCTACTTTTTCTCAAAAGCGCTCAGCGTGAAAAACACAGACCTCGCGCACATTGCGCTGATAGGAGCCATTGGCGACATGCAGGAAGACAACGGCTTCAGCGGGCTTAACAAGGAAATTCTTCTTGATGCAAAAGCAGCCGGAACACTGAAAGCCATCACAGGGCTCAGGCTTTTTGGAGTGCAGACAAAGCCGCTGCACAAGGTTCTGGAGTACAGCAGCGAATTCCTCATACCCGGAGTCACAGGAAGCGAAAGCGCAGCAATACAATTCATACAGCAGCTCGGCATAAGCCCGAAGAGCGGCAGCAGCTGGAAAAAGCTGACTGACTTAAATGACGAGGAACTCGTGAGGCTGGCAACAGGTGTTGTGCTCCAGAGGATAGGCCAGCAAAGCCCAGAGGCAATAATCGGGCCGGTTTACATACTCAAGCAAGAGGTTGATGGCTCGCCATTGAGGGATGCAAGGGAATTTGCGACGCTGCTCAACGCCTGCGGAAGGCTCGGGAAGGCATCAGTCGGAATAGGCGCCTGCCTCGGCGACACAAAATGCAAGGACGAAGCGCTTCGTACCCTTGGCGATTACAAGCAACAGATAGCAAGCTCGCTCACATGGTATGAAAAAACGCTCAAGCAAAACAGTATGTTTGGCAACAGCCAGAAAAAAAGCATCATACTTGAAAACGGCCTGATTATCATTAACGCAGAAGACAACGTGCTTTCGACGATGATAGGCACACTTGCATCCATAGTGGCAAAGTCCAGCAATTTTCCGCCAGGAACTTTTGTCCTCTCACTCGCTAGGGCCCCAGATAACTTCACCAAGGTAAGCTTCAGGCTTGCAGGCGAAAAAATGGTCAAGGCAGACTTCAACCTGATGGAGCTGCTCACCGCAATCGCCGCAACTGTAGGCGGGCAGGCTGGCGGCCACCACGAGGCAGCCGGAGCAATTATCAAGACAGAAAAAGAAGATGAATTCATAACAGAAGCAAGGCGCTATCTTGCCGCAAGGAGAATTGAGGAGAAAGTTACCTTATAATTTAAATATGAGATCTTACACAATAGTTGCTGATTAACATGTCACACATGAACATTTACATCAAAAAAGAAGGCGTGCTTAAAAGGGCAACAGTCAACGATTTTGTTCCGAAAGGACTGCTTCTCAGGAACCTCAAAGAGGAAGAGCTGCAAACAATCTTCAAAAGGGCAGTTAAAGAAAACGTCATAGAGCCTTACGACATGGGCCTGCTCTACATAGACATTGACCGGAAATCAATAGTCAGTGCGCAGTCAGACTTCACCATTCAAGAGCTTGAAAAGGCTGTGGGAAAAAAGCTCACGAAAGGCTGGAAGTACGCTGAGCTGCAGCCACAGGCAATAACAGAAGAAATTATCTCAAAAACTCTTCAATAATCCTTTTCAATCATGATAGTGCAGTTCCGTTACTTCTTGCTCTTATCTTCCAATTTTTTCTTCTTTTCTGGCTCAGAAAGATAGTTTTCTTTTGATGTGATTGAACGACCTAATTCTTGCTCTGTTTCTTTCCGGGCATTACCTGCTACTCTTCCGCCTCTTTTGGCAGCACCTTCAACTTCGGTATAGCCTTGCGCATCTTCTTTTCTTGTGATCTCAGTAGATACTCTTTCCCCTAACATTGAAAAAATAAGCTCTAAATCGTCCATGTGGTCTCGCAAGTTCTCTTTTTTCAAACCCTTGAATTTCTTGTATTCACTCAGAGTCATGCCAAATGTTGCTTTTGAGATTTCGGCAGTTAAAATGGAATATTCTCTTTCTGCTTCAACCCCTCTTTTCTTCCATTCATCTGTAAGCTCATCTCTTATGGCAATGCCCCGGACTCTTTTCTCAATCCAATCCTCAGAATAGCCTTTTGCATTGTATATCTCCTTCATCCGCTTTTGGGCAAGTTCTGGGTTTTCGATTTCTTGCACGCGATCATAACCAACTTGCGCTAGCCATTGCTTAAATGGTTCTGCCTTTTTTGAAGGAATAGATTGAATTATCCTAAAAGCGTTCTTTGTATTGACACAGTCAGTTTGGTACAATTTGTCATCAGCAGACACTAATTTCAGTTGTCCGATTTTTGCGGACAACTCAAAACCTTCCTCAGTAAGCCTTGTCTTCAGGTCAGACCAGTACTTTCTTGCTCTTCCGCTTTCTGTCAATGCTCCAACTATATCAACTACAGAAAACCACCATTCATCATTAAACCAAGTTCTTCTGATTTTTCTGCCTTGAAAAACAATAAGCGCTTTATCTTTGTCAAGCATTCTGGCAGCAGCTTTTAACGCCTTTTATAAACATTTTCACTCCCTGAACTCTGCCTCGTCAATGATGCCGTCAGAGTCCAGGTCAATGCCTTCCACCACTTTTGCCTTCACGCTGCGGTCGTGCACATTGCCTTTTGCCAACTCATCGAAATGCTTCAGGAATGCGATTATCGCAGCCCTTGTGCCAAAATACCTCTTCCCGGCAACAACAAGGACACTCTTGTCAGGGTTAAAAGGGCTTTTGGCCTTGACTATAAGCCCTGACTCATCAGTAGGGTAAGAAGTCTCGCTCATTGCTGAATAAATTGCCCACTGCTGCTTCTCATCAAACCTCACAGGCAGCTTCGGGTTAACAAGCCCGGTAATCCTGTTCACAACAGGGCCGCCAATAAGGATGAGATTGTTGCCCTTGAGGTCCTCCTCCCTCGTCTCTGTGTCAAGCTTCACATGGAACTTTGGCACATAGTTCAGGAAAGTCCCGAGAAAAAGCGCAAGGTCCATGCCATAATAGCCGTCCCTTGACCTGGCCTTCTCAGGGCCGTGAGGGTCAGGGCTCCCAACAATTATCAAAGCGTCAAGCTGGCCATCCTTGATGAATGGCTCAAGAAACTCAGAGCCTGTTTTCATGTTGAAGAGCTTGTGAGTCTCCTCAAGCTCCTTAAATCGGACAAAAACCGCAGGCTGCACAAGCCCGTAGTATTTTGCAACTGCGCCCTGCCTGCCTTCCTGCTTGACAACCTTTATGATGCCTGCCTTTTCCAGATTGCGGATGTGGTAGTAAACCTTCTGCTCGTGAACCTTCAGCGCATTTGCCAGCTCAATGGGATACATCGGCTTTTCCGAAAGAAGCTTGAGTATCCTGAAAGCCAAGCCCGAGCTGATATTCTTGGCATCCTCAGGCTTTATCTCCTGCGCAGGCAGCGAGGCAAAACCGTCCTTGTTCCTATCAACCAAAAACATTTTGTAAGACCATTAAAAAAATAGTTATAAGTATTATTTAAGTCTTTCTGTTGAGGCTGATTAAGCGACCAAAAAGTATAAATAGGGCATGTTGGCAATATTAAGAGAATGTCTAAAGGAGGTGCGCTAGAATGAGAAAAAGTGGTTTATCGCTCAGTATGTTCCTGGTTGCAGTTCTGGTTATCGGGCTGTTAGTGGCTCCTGCTGTGCTTGCAGCAACTGCACCGGTAAAGTCAGGAACAGCCAACAAAGTCCCAGCAAAGCAAGCTGTTGCTGATAAAAAGGCTGCTGTTCAGGAGAAAAAAACTGAAGTAAAACAAGCTGTGACTGAAAAGAAAGATGCAATGAAAGACGCTCAGGCTGATAAAAAAGCAGCCGTGCAGGAAAAGAAGACTGAAGTGAAGCAGGCTGTTGCTGAAAAGAAAGAAGCAGTAATGACGAAGAAAGAACAAGCTAAAGCAAAGGAGCAAACTCTGGTTGAAGCTGCAAAGGCAAAGAAGGCTGCAAATAAGGCAAAGTCTGAAAACAAGGCAGGCATAGAAAAGAAAGGGAGTGCCCAGCAAACCGCAGCAAACGCACCTGCCGGCGGTGCTGTGGGCATAGGAGTTGGCGGTGGCGGAATCGCCGGAAGCGCACCAGCTCCGACAGCACAGACTTCATAAAAGCAGCCTTCATTATTTTTTTCCTAATTCTTTTTTCTTCTTATTATCCTTCTTTTCATCGCTGCGGCAATATGTGAAATAGAAAAAGCCAGCGATGCCAGCTACTACTGCTAAACCTGCTACCACTTGCCATAAACTCATATTTGCCAGAATAGGCTTGCTGTGCTGCTACGAACTCAAAAATATAGGCAGTTGATGAAATAAAGGAACTTTTGCATCACCTGCCTAATAGCAAATTGCAAGTAAAATATTCGAAAATTTCTGCAATTTGCTATAACGATTAAAGAATATTCCAAATCCTGTCTATGTGGTCAGCAACCTCAGAGCCGTTCTTGGTGAGGGTCAGAAGCTTAAGCCTTCCCTGCTTCTCAAAATTAACAAGCCCGGACTTCTGCATCTGCTGCAGAATCTTGACAACATGGGAGTACGTGCAGTCAATGGACTTTGCAAGCGAAGAGGCGTAAACCCCTGTTTTCGCGTTTTTCAGGCCAAGAAGCATCATTGCAGGCTTTTCCCTGAAAAAAACATTGAAAATTTCCTTACTCTGCATCAACTGTACACCCCAAACACCCGAAAAACAACCAACAAACGCTTATGATGACTGAAAACTCTATTTTGAGACATATATTTAAATGTTTTGATTTTGAAAAATTTTCCGACGACAACCTAAGAAAAGCGCGGCAGCACTGCCATTATTTCCACTGCCTCAGCGCCTCTTCCTCAACAAAATGAAGCTCGCCAGGAACAATAAGGCAGTGAGGCTGCTTCCCAAAATCCATTTTTTTCAAATCCTTTGCAGCAGCCGCCTTTATAATGAAACTTTCGCTGCCAATCCTTGCACAGCCAACGCACAAGGTTTCCGGAGTGAATGTGCCCTGGCGCTTTCTTGACTCTATTTCCAGCAAAATGCCTATTGCCTCAGCTATTGTCATGAACTTGCCCAGGTCAGGCCTGATGTCAAGCAGCAGGAGCGTGTGCAGGCCCAGCAGCTTGTTCTGGTTGACGACCTCGTAAGAAGTCTCTGGCCTGAAATTCCTGTCAGGATAAGGAACAGAGGTCGTCTTGCCAAACTTGTAAATCTGGAGGCCGGTCATTCCAACAGCAGTAATGATTGAAGCGTTGTTAATGACCTTGACCTGGATGCCCTTGGCCTTGCACCTCAGCATGATGTCAATGTGCGTTGTTGCACCCCAGGGGTCGCCAATCACCAGCAGGGCCGCATTTCCCCTAGCTGCAGCAGCCAGTATCTCCTCGCTCTGCTCAACCAGCTTCCTGTCTGCCGCAACTATTTTCTTGCCATAAAACCTTTCCAAATCAGGGATGCTGCAGTTAAGAAGCGAGCTGTAGCTCTCAAGGTATATGGCATCGCAGGAGCGCACAGCTTCCAATCCCCTGACAGAGATGTCCTTTTCGTCGTTAAGGCCGATGCCGATGAGGTAGAGCACCATGAGAAAAAAGAGAATGGTGTCTATCTTAAATAGTTATCTTCCTGCCAATCAGCAGTTATCAAATTATGCTTTCATGTTGATTTTGCTGAACGAGACGATAGAATCAATTATCTTTTCATCGCTCACTTGTGCGAAGAATTCACCATAATTTCTCAGCCCACTGTTTAAATAATGATTAAAGCCTGCTAGAATGTGTGAAAAATCCCTGGCAGCTGGTACAGTCCTTCTTACTTTGGAAACTAGTGTGCCGTATCTTTCGGCATTGTTAAGAGTGCCGATAAATTCGTCCTCATCGGCCAGGGCAAAGGCGACTGGCACAGTATAACCACCTTTCGGGACACTAGTCCATGTGGCGACAATAGAAGCCTCAGCTAGCCTCCTACGCACTTTAATCTTTCTCAAAATAGCATTGCCATCTTGCCCGGGTCCAAACGCAGCTTCAAAAGCCTTGTACAGTCCTGTTGCAAAAGCAAAATAAGCGCCTGTTCCTAGCCTTAAAGCGGCTATTGTTGCTGGAACTGCAAAGCTAGGGATGCTACCTGCTATCCTGTGAAACTCAGGCCCAAGATAAGGATTGATCAAGTAAGCTGAAGAAACACGTTCCGGAATACTGTACGCAGCCTGTAAGCTAAACGCAGCTCCTACTGAGTGGCCAACTAAGGCAACTTTTTTCCCCTTGCTGCTCACTTCAGGACTGGCTATAATGCCTTCCAAGTCCAAGCCACCGTTTGGCGTAAGAATGCCCTCAGATAACCCGCGCCCCCTGTGATTGAATGTGATTACTGTAAACACTTCGGCAAGACGCTCTAGAAACGGCCCGTAATAATTTAAACTCCCTTTTTGATAGTAACCTAAATCCCTATTTTTTCCCACCCCTTCTGTGAAAACTATTGTTCCGGCTGGATGAGTAGGCTCAAATACCTGTCCCTCTAGCAAAATACTTTTCCCATTCCCTTTTTTCTCGGGAACCGTGAAAAAATGTTTTTCAACGTGAACCATGTTTTTACCTTAGGTGCATTCTTACTTCATCAACCTCGGGCGGGTCATACCCTCTCGGTGGGTCACGCGGGTCGTACCAAGCAGGATTATCCAATCCGGTCTCTTCATTAGGAGTGTACGGAACCGGTTCTGGCAGGTTTCGCATTCTTATCGTGCCTTTGTTCATATTTACTTTGAAAAGCTTTCCACCTTTTAGATATCTTACGGCAATCTCCGAAAGCCCTTGGCTCTCAAGGATAGCTTTGAAGTAATCCAGGGCTTCCTCCATTTGGACTAACTGAGCATTTTCTGCACTGTTTTTTTGCCGCTGCGTTACGCCAAAAAGCCTGGCTTCAAGTCTTTCTACATCACCGTCAGAGCCAACTGGAAGCTGCATTGAGTCAAATCCTCTACGGCTGTTGCCAAGGCTAAAGTAGCCAAGAGAGCTCAGTCTAGTAATCCTGTTGTGGGTAAACACAACTACAGATAATGGCTCTGCGCGCACACTGACTTCACCACTTCCAATAAGGTGTGATTCCAGACCCAAATACTGTGAGGGCATCATGCTTTAAACGCTGTTAAAGTGCATTTATAAACCTTTCTATTTTAACCACTTATAAGTAGCTAAAAAAGAAAGATTTAAATAGGGTGCTTTTCAGTAACTATAGCAGGAGGCATTAACTTGATATCAAAAAGCATAGCAATACTGGAATCGCTCCAGCATCCGACAGGGCTGTTTAGCGCAAGCCGCAAGGACGTGAAGACAGGCTACAACCTTTGCTGGATTCGCGATACTGTTTACGCTTCATTGGGATTTGAGGCAGTCACGAATACTGCCGCAGTAAAGAAAATATACCATGCCCTACTTGACCTTCTGCTAAAGCATGAGTACAAGATAGACTGGATGATAAATCAGCCGCAGCCTAAAGAGCAGTTCAGGTACATCCACGCAAGATATGACCCGGTTACAATGAGCGAGATTTGGGAGGAGTGGGGAAACAAGCAAAATGACGCTATCGGAGCTGTTTTGTTCAAGATTGGCGAACTGGAAAACAAAGAAATCAGGATTATCAGAAACAGCAGCGATAAAAGAATACTGCAGAAACTTGTAAATTACCTTGAAGCAATCCACTACTGGCACGACTCCGACAACGGGATGTGGGAGGAAAACGAGGAAATTCACGCCTCATCGGTCGGTGCATGCGTTGCCGGCCTCAAAGCAGTCAGCAAAATTGACGGCATCAACGTTTCACAGCAGCTGATTAAAAACGGCGAGGAAGCACTACGGCAGATGTTGCCAAAAGAATCAATCTCAAAGGCAGTTGACCTTGCGCTTTTGTCATTAATCTATCCTTATAACATTGTCTCGCCGCAGCAGCGCAACGCGATACTAAAAAACATTGAGGAGAAGCTTGTCAAAGGCAGAGGCGTAATAAGGTATGCTGGCGACAAATACTACAGCAACGATGGGGCTGAGGCAGAATGGCCATTCGGCTTGCCGTGGCTGGCAATAATCTACAAGCAGCTCAACAATCCTGAAAAATACGCCCACTATACAAGGAAAACCCTTGAGGTAATGAATGAGAAAGGCGAAATGCCTGAGCTGTACTACGGAAATACAGATAAGCATAATGAAAACACGCCACTGGCGTGGGGGCAGGCCCTCTACCTTGTGGCTGCAGCTGAGGCAAAGGTGTAAAATGGAATACCACGTCTTAATAGCAGATGACGAGCCGGAAATCAGAAGCATTTTGGCAGACTGGTTCAGCGAAATGTTTCCAAAAGAATCACAGGATAACTGCGTCATTTACGAGGCCAAAAACGGAACTGAGGCTGCTGCAAAGGCTGATGAGTGCAGGAAGTCAGGCAAAAGCCTGGACCTCGCAATAATTGACGTGGTAATGCCAAACAGGAGCGGCCTAGAAGCTATTGCCAATTTGCAGAGGGCTTCGCCTTCAACGCATATCGTTATCTTTTCTGCGACTGCCAGTGCCAGCTTACGCGCAGAGCAACTGCAGGCAAGATATGGCAGCAAAGTAACGGTTCTTGACAAGCCGATTAGAAAGGCAGAATTTTTTGACGCTATAAAAAATGTTTTGGGTGGCAATTACCGTGCATAATGACAACGGGCGCATGAGCTTTGTGAGCGATGAGCAACTTGTGCAAATTCTTGACGCTTACGGGAGCTGTGGATATGGTGTCTGGCCTTTGCCTCAAAATGAAATTATTGATCTCGAACATCTCGTAAGCCAGCCAAACCCTCAGGCACTGGAGCCTTACGTTCCGTATGTGGCAATGCCACTTAAGCCGGCAAGCCCTGATAGAAAAGGCGCTGTTGTCCAGATAGGCAGCAGACGGATAATCATCTCCTTTTTTGAGATAGGCGAATTCGGCATCAAAGTACACGAAGTAGGCCTTCGGGGCTATTCAGAGGTTTTACCTTCAGACTTTGTGAGTTCCATAAAAAAACTTTCTTTAGCCGCAGAGAAAAGACCCAGCCCTGGCTTATCCAAGCACCCTTACCAGCTCAATGAAGGTTGAATTGCTCCACGCCTGATTCAGGCAGCCCTCTGCTCTCTGTTCTTTTGCCGAACTCAATTCGCTGGCACAGCCGACTGCCCCTTTCCAAAGGATGTCGTTTTTGCTTGCGGCAGCTATTTTTTCTATGTAGCTTTTGAATTTTCTCTTATTGACGCTGTGCATAACTATTGCGGCGATGTTGTTTATCCAGTACCAGCTGTCTCCCCTGTGATAGGACTCATTCGTTTCGCCTGTGTGTTCGCTGCGGAAGCTGCTGTGGGCCTTGTCAATCGTTGCAAGCCCGCCCCAGTCCAGCCAGAATTTCGGAAGGGCGCTTTGTATGCAGGCTTCCCATTCCTTTTTTGACAGAAGCTCTGGGTAAATGTATGCGGCAATGAAGATGTTTGGCCTGGTGGTGTAATCATTGAGCCTGTCTGCAAGCATGCTGCCGTTCCAGAAGAACTTCCTCACGTTTTGCCGCAAGGATTTTTCCAAAAGCAAGTATGTTTTCTCTTTTGACAGCTTGTTCATCAGATGGTACATGTTGAGCTGCATTGCCTGAATCTCAATGCAGGCGCCCTTCCTGCCGTCATCGCTATAGCTTGTGTCCATCCACGTCTCGTTCTTCTCGCTTGTGATAAAGCCATTTTTTGAATGAAACCGCAGCAGCCCGTCTATTGATTTTTTTAATCCTGCCCTGAGCTTTTTTGTTTCTGCACCAGTGAACTTTCCTTCAGCACGCAAGTCAGAAGCCCTCTTGAACAGCCACCCTACGCTATCGGCTGAACTGTTCTGTGGATTATCGCTGCTGCCGATGATAATTGGAACCCTTCCGTCTTCAAGAATATAATCAAGATAGCTTAATACGACTTTTTTCCTCTCTGCAGCTGGCAAAGCAACGCAACTCACCAGCTCATCCCTTGACCACTCCTGAAAGAACCATGGCAAGCCGGCATACAGTCCAGAACCAGACTTCAGCTTGTCAAGGGCAACAGATGCGGCATTTGCAGCCAGTGTTATCTCATTTTTGCTGCTGCCAGATTTGGTTGAAACTCCGCACAATTTGTTGTAATGCGATTTGGCTTCCCTTTTGAGCTTGTCAATGGATTTGAAGACAGCATTTGCTTCCTTTAGAGCTGCCTCAGCGGTTGCTGCTGCTGATATTACTAGTGTCTTTGCTGTTACCGTGGTTGCCCTGTAAACATACCGTTCGCTGGCAGAGTTCCTTTTTGCATCGAGGATGTAACTCCTGTTTACCCACTCACCATTGAGGCTGACTGCAAAGCCATCGTGCCTTATTGCAACAAAAATCTTAAATTCTTCCTTTTCGTTTGAATTGTCTTCTTTGTTGTCGGTCTTTTTCGTAAACTGCATTACAATTGAATCGTCTGCTGCTTTCACCACATTGTAGTGCCTGCCCCATACGCGAAAATCATTTGCAAGCATAACATCAAAGAAAAGCTCAACAGGAAGCTCAATGCTTGATTGGTAAACAAGGCTGTTCTTTTGCTGTGGCATGAAAAAGGACTCATAAAAGCTGCCGCGGTAAAATATTGCGGAGTAGCCTGTGTTTTCGACAGCTGAAACTTTTTCTTCCGAAGACGCCTTTAAGCTTTCTATTATTTTGAAAAGATTGCCGCCGATTTTTGCAAAAAATCCCTGGTACTTGCTGCTTTGTGATGCTGAGAAATGAGCAAAACCGCCGCTGCTGTTGGAAAGCACGAAGCTGAGCTCGCCTTCATTTGTTGAGTCTTTCTCAATTGCCCTGTTGCCGAGGACATGGACTGCCTTCACCGCTCTTCACCGCGATAAAACCTTGCAGCATCCTCTGGCGTGACTGAGTTGATGACAATGCCGGTGTTAAACTCAAACCCCGCCCATGTTGAAAGCCTCGGCTGGACTTCAATGTGAAAATGAAAGTCACTGCTGCCTTCAGTTGCAGGGAGATAATGCAGGACATAGTTGTACGGCGCGTTCAACTCTCTCAGCTTTGCAAGCACTTGCTGCAGCACTTGTGAAATGCCCTGAAGCTCATCGGCTGTTGCGTCAGAAAGCTGCCTGAAGTGCCTCCTCGGGAAAATCCAGATTTCAAAGTTAAACCTTGAAGCGTAAGGAGTAAAAGCAACTGCGTAATTGTTTTCAAAGCACCTTCTGTAACTGTTTTTTTCTGTTTCAATTATTCTGCAGTAAGGGCACGAATTGTGATTTTTAACTGCTTCGGTTTCTTCCCTTACCTGCTGTGGCAGTATGTTGACTGAGGCAACCTGGGAGTGCGAGTGCGCCAGGCTTGCGCCAGCTTCCAGGCCGTGGTTCTTGAAGACAGCAACGTACTTTATGCTATCCTTTTTGCCCAGCTCTGTTATCCTCTCGCGATAAAGCATTAGCAGCTGCAGCACTTCTTCAGCCGTAAAATCCCAAAGCTGCCGTCCATGCTCAGGGGTTTCCACGATAATTTCATGGCTGCCGTAAGCAGCTGCAAAAGTGTAGAATGAGTTGTCTGTGCGCGCCTCTTTCGGGCCTTCTTCTGTCACAGCCGGGAAAAGGTTCTGGAACCACCGCATGGCCCAGCCGCCGCCAGGGCTGTTTATCCTTCCGATCTCTTTTGGAGTGAGCTTCTCGTTGCCACTGCAAAAAACGCAGGCGTTTGATGCTGTATCAGCAGCCTGCCTGGCAAAGTCCCTTGGTCTTTTCTTCCGCGACGGGGCGAGTATAACCCACCTATCGAGAATGTAGTCTTTTCTTAACTCAATCATCTGTTTTTCCTCTTTTTTTGATTAACAGCCTTAAACCACAACTTCTGCTATTAAACTTTTTGGCTGCTTGAGGCTGGACCGAGGCAGCCCCTGAAACCGAAACATTTATATATCATAATTGGATAATGTTATCCGAAAATGGATAATAAGTTGAGGATTGTCAATTATCTGGGAAAGCACTTAGGCCAGTCTTTTACGATGCTTGAGCTTAGCAAGGCTGCTGGTGTGCCGTACGCTACTTTTTACAGGACGTTGCAGAGGATGGAGGCGCTTGTAACGGTGCGAAGGGTAGGGAAATCAAAGACTGTAGCTCTCAATACGGATAATGCTTCAGTCAAGCCTTACCTTACTATAAGTTCTGTGGAGGAAAAGCAGGATTTCCTGAAAAAGCAGCCAATCTTGGGCAAAATAGCTTCTGAGCTTAAGACGAAAGATGTTGTTGTTTTGTTTGGCAGCTACGCTAAGGGAAGTGAAACTGAGCGGTCTGACATTGACCTGCTCATCATTAGCAAGGGAGGGAAAAAGTCGCTTTCCTTCTCAAAGTACGAGGTGCTGTTTCGCAAGAAGATCAACCCCCTATTTGTTACAAAAAGTGAGTTTGAAAAAATGCTTCGGGACAGAGATGAGAATGTTGGCAAGCAGGCTTTGAAAAGCCACATAATCCTTAACAATCCTGAAAGCTTTTGGGAGGGTATCTTGCATGGACGAATACAAGAAGCAGTTTGAGGAGTACGTTAGAGGCAATAGGATAAGCCGTTCTGGTAACTCTTTCAAGATAAAGCTCTTTTTGAAGAAGGGCCCTATAATTTGTTTTTCTATGTGCGGTATGGCAATGAAATGCTTGGATTAAATAAACCTTTTTCTGTATATTCTGTACCTACCTCTGCATCGGTAAAGAACAATAAGAACACTTTATTTGTTGCAGTATTAGTACTTTCATTTTCTATATTCGCTTCTATCAAAAATTTACGGGACTTATTTGAAAAACCATGATTATTCTCTTTTGGGTTCAACACCCTGTAGCTTGCTGTGAGGATAGTTTATTATTTGTTTTTGTATAGCAGTTCTCCCGTTTTGCTCCTGTTTATGTTGGCGGTGCATACAAATAACAGCTTTTTCTGTGTCATAGTATCACCTCACCTTGTGACTTTTTTACGAACTGCCGTTTTTCCATGATTATCTAAGCTTCCCCGCCCAGCTTCACTGTGCCGCCGAACTTTTCCTCAATTATTCTCAGCAGTCTGGCCTTTTCCTGGATGAAAAGCTCTGATGCCTTCTCTGAAATGACAAGCCTGGCGCTGCATACTTTTTCTGCGGCTTCCAGCAACCCGTCCATGTTTTCCGCCTTTTCAACTTCCGCCTGCAATACTGCAACGCGCCTTTTTATGTAGTCTTCAAACAGCTTCGTGGCGTGTATCTTTGGCAGCCAGATTATTATCTTGCTGGTGTCCTTGTCAAGAATCGCTCCCTTGAGAATGGCTTTGAACATGTGCACGTTGAAGTCTATGCCAACCTCACCTAGCTCTGATGACAGTTTAGCATCAGAGCCCATAATTACGGTGCCTTTTGCTATCTCAGCAGAGCGCTTGCCAAACTCAAAAAGGGAAACGCGCACCTCATTTCTTGTTAGGAATTCATCCCTGGGCTCGTAAACGAGGCCTGAGGATTTAAGCTCTTTCAAAGTTTCGTTTACTTCTCTCTTGGTCAGGCCTTTTTCCTTGGAAAGCTTTACCACTTCTTCAATGGGTACTGTTTTGCCGAGCCATTCTTCAAGCTCTTCAATTGCCTGCGTTACTATCTGGGTTTTTTCTTGGCTGGAATGGTTGCCCAGTTCAGCGTTTCTTGTTTTGTCTTTTTTCTTCTGAGCTTTTTTCATTTTATGCCTTCTTAACGCATTTATCACACAGCATTTTTCCGTCAGCAATAAGGTTCTTGTTTTTGGATTCATTTGGTAGTATGTCAAACCATTCGTCCTCTTTGAGCTTCCTGCCGCACTTGCTGCAGTGTCCGCTGCTTAGCCTGAATAGCTGCTTTACGGCTTCTGATGCTTTCATGTTGCCGCCTTTCATTTCAGTTCACTAGTTTCTAAGGCTTTAGAAGCTTGAAGCTGTCCTTGCCTTTCTTCATAACCAGCTCCACTTTTTCCTTGCAATTCGGGCATTCAAGTTCGTAACTTTCCTCAAACATCATAAAAGCTCACCCGAACATCATCAGCGGCCTCTCGCCCTTCCACAGTTCGGCAACTATTCTTGAAAACTTCTCGCTGCCTACGCGCTCATTTGTTTCAAGGTAGCTCTGGATAATTTCTTCCCACAGTTTCTCCATTTCCCTAAAGCTCTTGCCTTCTGTGGCCATGGCCAGCTCGTATGAGCCAATGCTGCCGTCAAGCACTTTTGTGGCCTTGGCTATTTTTCTCCCGAAGAAATCAGCCCTGTCGTCAGATTCGGGGTAGTCGAAACTTATTTTGGTAAACCTGTCCTCCACGCCACTGCCGAGCCTGTCCTCGTTGTTGGCTATGAGGATTATGATTGCCTTTTCGGAGTTTTCAAAACCTTCAGCCACCCTGTTGAGAGCCCCGACAATGGTGTTGTCATCCTCAAATCTCGCCCTGCCAAGCGTCTTATCTGCCTCGTCAAACACAACAACGCTTTCCCTGTACCTGCTTGCAATCTTGAAAACCCTCTTCAGCGAATTGTACGGTCCCATGGAGCTGTAAAGGATGTCAGCGTCAACGCTGATAAGCGGGTAATCCAGTTCGCCAGCGAATGCTTTCGCCATTGCAGTCTTGCCAGTGCCGTTAGGGCCTGTGAAAAGCAGCATGTTATGCCTCTTAAGCCCAAGCTCGCCAGCCAAGTCTGGTTTTTTAGCGGCAGCAATAAGCCTTCTTAGCTTGTTCTTGATGTGCTGGTTGCCAACCATGTCAGCAAAGCGAAGCCGTATGTTTCTCTTGATGTCAAAGCCTCGCAGGCCGCCAGGCCGGTAGCTTGCCAGCGCCTTGGAGACAGAAGCACCGGTAACTTCAGAATTGCCAAAACGGTAAGCTGTTCTGGTAATCTCAGCTATGTCCCTAAAATTGTAGCCGATTGAAAGCGCAGTCAGCTTTTCCAGAAGTTCAGCAGGCACGAAGCTGGAATACATGGCTGTAAGGAAGCGCTTTTTTTCAGAGTCAGAAGGCAGCCCGGCCTCAATCCTTGCGTCAAACCTGTCAAAAAGCTCAGGGTCAAGGCTGTCATTGTTCACTGTGACTATAAGGAAGGCATCAGTCCTCATCTTAAGCTCTTCCAGCAGTTCCATAAGCTCCTTTTTGTCAGAAAAGACGTAGTCAAAATCCTTCTTTTCCATTACATAGTCCAGGTCGTCAATGAGCACAGCAACATTCCCTGTTGACTTTACCGCAGCCACAACCTCCTTAATGGTAACGCAGCGGATGACGTCTTTGCCTTTAAGCCTGGAAGCGCCAGCCACAACAACTTTCCAGCCAGGGCATGAGCTTAGAAGGCGCTCTGCAAGGTAAGTCTTGCCAATGCCTGTGTTGCCCATCAGCAAAACAGACCTGCTCGCAAAGTGGGGAGTGCACTCGCCATTCAGGAAGCGGTAGGCGTGGACCAGAACCTGCCTGTCAGACTCGTCTAGGTCGCTATCATTTATTAAGTCAAGAAACTCGCCAGCCATTTTAACTCACTTCTCCCCGAAAATCCTGCGGAGCCACTGCAAATCTTACAGCCCCTATTTATGCTTTTCTATCTTTTAGTTTACATGTTGCATTATAGTAAGATTTATATATTAATTGGGAAATGGAGGATGTGGACAGGCAGCAAAGGCAAAAAGCTATTAAAGATGGTACAGAAAGCACGCAACTGGCACTAAATGGCTGAGAAAATGGACAAAGA
>JAHFTU010000124.1 GCA_023269295.1 Candidatus Woesearchaeota archaeon
TTAAGAGAAGAATCAAATGGTTCAGCACCTTCCAATCAGCTAAAGGTGCTGAAGCATTCTTCAGCTTATGGTTCTACCACTACAACCAAAGAAAGGCAACACACTTAACTTGACATTACCCAGCCGCAGTAACCTTTAAATACAACCCCCTAGTTTCTCCTCTTATCCGCCCGAGTTCTGGGAAGAGCGATTGAGGGCGACCCTTTTAGCGAAAAGGTTCGATCCAAAACGATACTTCTCAGACATAATGCAGTTGATGATTGAAAATGGAACAGGAACAAGCACCGCCGCAGTTCAGGCACATTGTAAGAATAGCCAACACTGACCTTGATGGCAACAGGAGAATAGGCGACGCCATCATGAAGATAAAAGGAATAGGGTTTTCGTTCGCAAGCGCCGTATGCCAGCTCGCAAAGATAGACGGCTCAAAGAAAGCAGGAAACCTGCTGCCTGAGGAAGTGAAGAGAATTGACGAGGCAATCACAACAGCAAACAAGGCAGTGCCTGCATGGATGCTCAACAGGAGAAAAGACCTGGAAGACGGCACAGACAAGCACCTGATAGGCGCAGACCTGACTTATGCGCAGGAAAGCGACATACGATTCATGAAGCAGATAAGAAGCTACAAGGGCGTAAGGCACACAATGGGCGCACCAGTCAGGGGCCAGAGGACAAGATCAAACTTCAGAAGGAACAAAGGAAAGGTAATCGGAGTAGTCAAGAAGAAAGAAGCAGCCCCGGCTGCAGCGACAGCAAAGGAAGAGAAAGGAAAAGAAAAAAAGTAACAAAATAACGATTAAAAGGAACGTAAAATGGGAGACACAAGAAGGTTTGACAAAAGCTTTGCAAAGCCGTTCAAGCCATGGGACGACACAAGAATAGAGGAAGAGAAGAAGCTCCTCAAGGACTACGGCCTGAAGAACAAGAATGAAATCTGGAAGGCAGAAGCCATGCTCAGAAGGTTCAAGGCACAGGCAAAGAAGCTCATCGCAACAAGAGGGACACAGGCAGCGCTGGAAAAACAGCAGCTGCTGACAAGGCTCAAGTCACTCGGGCTAGCAACAGAAACAGCAGACCTCGACACAGTGCTCGGCCTAACAATCAAAGACGTCCTCAACAGGAGGCTCCAGACCATAGTCAACAACAAAAAGCTCGCAAGGTCAATCAGCCAGGCAAGGCAATTCATAGTCCACGAGCACATAGCTGTAAAGGGCAGGAAGATAGGCGTGCCTTCCTATCTGGTGAGAAAGGAAGAGGAAGACGCAATCATGTTCAGCCCAGAATCAGCAATTGCAAGCGAGATGCACCCTGAAAGGGCGCAGAAAAAGCCGGGCACTCCAACTGACGCAGTTGCCACAGAAGAGAAAGAGACTAAAGAGAAAGCAGAAACAGAGCCAAAGGTAGAGGCATAAAATGGAAAGGGAAAAAACTCGATGGGGAATCGCGCACATATTTTCCTCCTATAATAACACGATAATCCACATCACAGACATAACAGGAACAGAAACGCTCGGCAAAGCAACAGGCGGAATGGTAGTCAAGGCAGACAGGCTTGAGGGCTCACCAACCGCCGCCATGGCAGCAGCAAAAAGGGCAGCTGAGCAGGCAATTGAGAAAGGCATAACAGGCATACACGTCAAGATAAAGGCGCCAGGCGGCCACAATGGCCCAAACACGCCAGGCCCGGGAGCGCAGGCAGCAGTAAGGGCGCTGTCAAGAATGGGATTAAGGATAGGCACGATTGAAGACGTAACCCCGCTTCCTCACGACAGCTGCAGGAAGAAAGGCGGCAAGAGAGGACGAAGAGTCTAAGGTGAGCCACATGGTTGAAATTGAAGTTGTAAAGGCGGACAAGAAAAACAACAAGCTTACATTAATCATAAAGAAAACAAACCCTGCGTTTGTAAACGCTCTAAGGAGGGCAATAATCGAAAGCGTGCCAACAATGGCAATAGAAGACGTTGAGCTCAGAAAGAACAACTCAGTGCTTTACGATGAGGTAATTGCGCACAGGCTCGGCCTGCTCCCGCTGACAACAGACCTCGGCTCATACAACGTGCCCTCAAAATGCAAATGCAACGGAGAGGGATGCGCAAGCTGCCAGGTCAAGCTCACGCTTGAATCAGAAGGCCCTGGAATAGTAACTGCCTCTGAGATAAAATCAAAGGACCCGAAAATAAAGCCGGTCTTCGCAGAAACCCCGATAGTAAAGCTACTCAAAGGCCAGAAATTAGAGGTTGAGGCAACAGCAGTCCTGGGAACAGGAAAAGAGCACTCAAAATGGAGCCCGGGGCATGTATGGTACAAGAACAGGCAGGTGCTAAAGATAGGCAATGTCAAAGACCCGCACAAGGTAGCAGACGCCTGCCCGCCAGGAGTGTTTGAGGTAAAAAACGGCAAGCTCATAGTGAATGAAGACAAGCTGCTTATCACAGACCTCGCAGGGCTTGCAGAAGAGGCAAGCAACGGCGAAATCACAATGGAAAAATCAGATGACTTTGTAATGTTCATTGAGAGCTTCGGACAGCTCGACTGCAAGGAAATACTTGAGCAGGCTGCCAAATCACTCGACGAAGACTTGGAAGAATTTGAGAAGCTCCTCAAGTGACCATATCAGCAAGATAATCAAGAACTGT
>JAHFTU010000012.1:0-4993 GCA_023269295.1 Candidatus Woesearchaeota archaeon
CATTATTATCAAAATCAATAAAGCGGTAATACTTTGCCGTGAGGTTTTTTGTAGTTGTTTTATAAGCCGAAACCCTGTTGCAGCCAGCAAAGTTTGTCATATTTGCAATCGCCATGCCAAGGTCAAGCTTGTCCTGGGAACCAGGGCTTTCGTGAATCCCGACTTGCAGGATGTCTGTGTAATTCTGGCTTGAGGTGTTGTCACCTGGCAAGTCTACGCCGATAATGTTTGGGGGGACATCAGTCTGCATGTTCCCGATTGTGTTCTGGTTGAATACCGGGTCGCACCAGCCAGTGGCAGGGAACAGGATTTCGCTGCCAGGAACAGGGTGGTAATAGCAGATGTTTGTATTAGCCAAGGGGCCAGTGCCATTCTGGGCCAGGCAAGCAGCCTGGTTATTATCGTTCTTTGGGCAGGCGCTTACATTGATTGCGCCAAGGGCAGTGCCGTTGCCTCCCGAGCCTGCGCCAAAGCCAAACCCGCAGAATGGGTCAGAGCTGCAGCCATCAGTGTCAGCGCAATCGGCCACGCCATTGCCGTCCTCATCGCCAGGCAGGTAACATATTTCCGGCTTTGTGTTGTTTAAGACGCAAACCGGAGCAATAGCCGAAAGTGTGGTGTTCCAGGTGCAGTTTGCCGCGCTTGTGCTGCAGGCATTCTGCGCCTGACAGGCTGTGCACGTCTTGCCGCAATCCTTCTTTTCACCAACCAGCTTCTTGTCACAGAAACCGTCTTCTGATGAGTTGAACTTGCCATCCTTGTTTGTGTCAAAGCTGAATGAGTCAGGAACCCAAGTGCAGTTAGAAGCACTCGATAGGCAGGTGTTATTTTTGAAGCAACCACCGCAGCCGCTGCTGCAGTCAGCATAGCCAAAGCCTATGCTGTTCGTATCAGGCCCGCACCAGCCATGACCATTGAGTGCGTTAGTGTCAGGAGTCCACTTGCAGAAGCCCAACGTGGAGTTCTGGCACTTCTGGGCAGCAGTTAAGTTGTTAGCCCACGCAGTGCCATTGGACTGCTTCTCGCAAGCCCAGCAGGAGCTGTCACAGCTCTGCTTTGCAAAATTGCCAAACGAAGGCTCACACCATGACGAGGAAGCTGTCTGGGTGTTGCCGTACTGGTCAGTGTACGTGTACTGCTCTGTTTTCCAGGTTCCGCCAGAAGCTTCGCACGAGCTCTGGGTGGAAATGTCAGAATATTTCCCGCCTGTTGAGCCGCCAAAGATGCCATGGGTCTCAACAACGCACTTGCTCTTGTTGCCATCCCACTTGCACGGCATAAAGTAAGTGCCAATTGCGACTGAGCAGTTCTGGCTATTGAGCGCTGACTCGCACGAGGTGAATGGCGAAACAGGCAGATTAGAGTATGTCTTTGTCTTGTTGCCAACGCAGGTAGTGTTGCCAGTAATCCAGCTGCACAGCGGCTGAGTGTGGCCCTGGTTATCGCAGACAGTCTGGTTGACAAAGTTCGGGCAGGTAACGCCCTTGACATAGTCAAAGTTGCTATTCGGATTACAAAACCCCTTGGAGGAGTCATAAGTGCAAGTTGTTATGTTGCCGCAAGCAGCCTGGTTTCCATCAAACTCAGGGCACTTGCTAGTAAAGTTAATTGCCCCACCGCCTCCCCCGCCAACTGTTCCTTCCTGGCACGATTTCAGGAAATTATCCCAGTAGCACGACGCACCGTTCTTTGATGCGTTCCAGCAGACAGCCTCTGATTTGTAAGCAAAGCAGCCAGTGCTGCCAGAATCGCCAAATGTCTGGCTGCCATTGCTCTGGAACTTCCAAGTGACATTAATGTAGTTTCCAGCATTCCCGGTAGATATGCCGGTAACGCCTATGAACGCGTATGTGCTATTACCTGTAATTGCAGCAAAGCCGTCGCCAGCAACGTAAATTACGTCAGTGGCATTCTCGTAGAAAACATGATCCTCCCAGATTTTATCTGAGCCATTAGGCACTGAATAAACAGAGAGATTATCCTTAGGGCCAAGCGTGTGAATCTTGCCGGGGCTGGCGTTGAAAAAGCCGTTCGCCGTGCTTGTTGCCCAGGCACTTGCCTTTACGCCTGAGCGATTGTCCCATTTGATATGGCCAGAGGAATTGCTCACTGTCCCGTCACTGAAATTAATATAGCTGGAAACATTCAGCCTGGCGCTGCCACTGGTCATGACACCGAAGGCAGGCAACGAAAAAACCAGAAAGACCAGAAGAATAACTAAAATAAAAGCTGCCGCAGCTGCTCTTTTATTTACGATAGTCAAAACCTCGCACCTCTTTTACAACGCTAAGCTCAACAAAAGCCCACACAAATACTGATAAGTGTATAAACTTGTGGCTGCTGATATAAATACGTTTCGCCAGTGCAATCACCTCTTGACACTATATTTCTCGCAACAACAATCTTTAAATATAAGCTCATACTTGGTATGATTTCATCATATTATGGCTATTTTGGAGGTGTTAAGCATGAAAACCACGATAACCCTGATTAAGGCAGACATTGGTTCCATAGGCGGGCACGTCAGGCCAAGCAAGGAGGTAATGGCAGCAATAAGAGAGTTTGTCGGCAAAGGCGGCCAGTGGATAATTGACCACAGGATTTTCTCAATCGGCGATGACATAGGAATTCTAATGACGCACACCCAGGGCAAGGACAGCCCCGAAGTGCACAAGATAGCATGGGACGCATTCACTTTCGCAACAAAGATTGCCAAGGAGCAGGGCCTCTACGGCGCAGGCCAGGACATGCTCAAGGACGCATTTTCAGGAAATGTCAAGGGAATGGGGCCGTCGGTGGCTGAGATGGAGATTGAAGAAAGGCCGAACGAGCCATTCATAGCATTTGCAGCCGACAAGTGCGATGCAGGGGCATTCAACCTGCCACTGTACCTTGGATTTGCAGACCCGATGAACTGCTCTGGCCTGATACTAAGCCCGAAAGTAAGCCAGGGATTCAAGTTTACAGTAATGGATGTAACTTACACAGAAGGCGACAGGGTCATTGAGCTCAACGCACCGGAAGAGCTTTACGAGCTTGCAGCCCTGATAAGGGACAATGACCGGTTTGTCATTGAGGGAATCTACAGCAGGGCAACAGGCGAGCAGGCAGTGGCTGTCGGCACAACAAGGCTGCACAACATAGCAGGAAAATACACGGGCAAGGACGACCCGCCAATGCTTGTCAGAACCCAAAGCCAGTTCCCGGCAACAGGCGAGGTCCTCGCGCCGTTCAAAATCTGCCATTACGTTGCAGGATTCATGAGAGGCAGCCATAATGGGCCGCTAACGCCTGTTAAGGTAGGCCAGGGAGCGAGCTTCTTTGACGGGCCGCCAATAGTCTGCGCGCAGGGATTCTGCGTGCACAATGGCAAGCTCACAGACAGCGTTGACATGTTTGACGCAGACCCAATATGGGACTCCATAAGGGCAAAGGCAGCCGACAAGGCGCTGGCCCTCAGGGAGCAGGGATTCTCGGGCCCGGCAATGCTCGGCATGAACGAGCTTGAGTACACCGGCGTCATGGAGATACTCACAAAGCTTGAGACCAGATTCAGGATAAGAGAGGACTTCGGCAAGGAAGAGAAGCAGATGGAAAAGCTCCTCAGGAAAGAGCAGGAGATTGAAAAGCTGCTCCACCCGCACGCAAAATAAGGGAAACGGTGAATACGAATTACAAAAATAAGGGTTGGAGTCAACGGCTATGGCACCATTGGCAGGAGGGTTGCCGATGCAATCCTAAAACAGCCTGACATGGAGCTCGTGGGGGTAACCAAGGCAACGCCTGACTACCGGATTGATGAAGCCCAGCAAAAGGGCATCAGGGTTTTTTCTGTAAACGACGGCAGGGCATTGCTGGACGCAGGCTACACTATTGAAGGAAGCCTCAACGACATGCTGCAGGAGTGCGAGATTGTTGTTGACTGCTCGCCCAAGCACAAGGGAAAGGAAAACCTTGCAATTTACAGCGCATACCCAAAGCTCAAGGTGATTTTCCAGGGAGGCGAGAAGCACGAGCTCACAGGATTCTCATTCAACAGCGACTGCAACTACGAGCAGGCAGCAGGAAGAAAGCTCGTCAGGGTTGTCTCGTGCAACACAACAGCCCTGTGCAGGATAATAAGCACGCTCAACACCACCTATCAGATAAGAAAAGTCAGGGCGACCCTTGTCAGGAGAAGCGCAGACCAGTCAGAAAGCGAGCAGTGCCTCATGAATGCGTGGCAGCCTGACATGAGTTTCCCCAGCCACCACGGAATTGACGTCAGGACGGTAATGCCAGGCATCAACATAACAACCTTGGCAGGCATTGCGCCAATGACACTGATGCACGGCCAGATGCTCTTCATAGAGCTTGAGAACAGCAGCAGGCCTGCTGATGTCTCAGGAGTAGTTGATGCCCTGGCGCAGAACCCAAGGATTATCGTATGCTCATCAAAGTCAGGCCTGACAACAACTGCAAAGCTCAAGGACTTCTTTGCACTCAACGGCAGGAACAGCAACATATTTGAGATATGCCTGTGGAAAGAGGGCATAGGCGTTGATGATTCAGGCGAGATAGGGCTCCACATGGCAATAGACCAGCAGGCCGATGTTGTGCCGGAAAACATTGACGCAATCAGGGCAATATGCGGCACTGCTGGCAGGCAGCAATCAATAGCACTCACAAACCAGTCGCTCAGCATTGGGCTCCTAAGAAACAAGCCAGCCACTATGCCTGTTGCACAGGCACAATTCCAAAGCGAGCGGAATGGGCAATCGGACATCGTCCGATTTGCACCTGAAGTGCTTATTGAGATGCCAGCAATCCACGCTGTGCCAAAAGATTTATAATGTGGTCTTCAAATTAATTCTACAGCTATTAACAGCAAACAGCAAAAAAGAGGCAATAGCACATGAAGAAAAAACCAGCTAAAAAAACAGCCCAGAGGACAGCCTCGCAAAAGCCAGCGCCAAGTTCCTTTAACGTTGAGCCGCTGCCAGCCACTTTCTCC
>JAHFTU010000012.1:5093-13071 GCA_023269295.1 Candidatus Woesearchaeota archaeon
AGCAAAAAAGAGGCAATAGCACATGAAGAAAAAACCAGCTAAAAAAACAGCCCAGAGGACAGCCTCGCAAAAGCCAGCGCCAAGTTCCTTTAACGTTGAGCCGCTGCCAGCCACTTTCTCCCTAATCGGGATGCTGGGACTCATAATAACAACAGTGTTCACAGTCTCAGGAAGGGTGCCGCTCAGCTGGGGAGTGGCTTTTGACCTTGTCTTCGCGCTAATGTTCGTAGCATCAATGATTTCAATCACGCCAAAATTCGCAGGGTGGGAATAAGCATCCAGTTCACAAACTTCTTAAACGCTATTTTGTTACCTTGAGTGATGAAAAATAAAAACCGCATACTGCTAATTCTCTCCCTGGCTGCCGCAATGCTTCTCGCAATTGCACTCACCATTCCAGTTGCCACGGCAGCCGAGCAAAAGGAATACGGCCTCAAGCTGCTTGCAGTTTCTGACAGCGCAGAAGCTGGAGTAACGGCAAACCTGCAGCTGAGGACAGCGCCAGGAACAGGAAACGTTTTCATAGAGGCAGAGCCAGTCACAAAGCTTGACACCAGAATATCCTTCAAGCTCGCAAAGGAGATTGCGTGCCAGAGCATGCCAGCTGTTTCTGAAAAATGCGGCAGCCACGATTTCTTTTTCAGGATTGAGGCAAACGCCTCCCTCCTCGGCGGGCCAAGCGCAGGCGCAGCAGCCGCAGCATTGACAATAGCAGCGCTTGATGATGCAAGCATAAACCAGTCAGTTGCGGTGACAGGCACAATAAACTCAGGAGGGCTCATTGGAGAAGTGGGCGGGCTGAAGGAAAAGATTTACGCAGCAGCAAAAGGCGGCCTGTCAGAGGTTCTCATCCCGAGCGGCGAGCGCTACTACAGGACAGGAAGCAACAAAACAGCTGCATCTATTGACCTGGTTGAGTACGGCAAATCGCTTGGAGTTGAAGTGAAGGAAACAAGCAGCATACAGGACGTGCTCTTGCAGCTCACCGGGAAAAACTACTCTGCAGAGGAAAAAGCGCTTGAAATAGACCAGCACTACTCTGATGTCATGGACCAGCTTGCCCTGGAGATATGCGGCAGGAGCAAATTGCTTTCAGCAGAAGCATCAAATATTGACCTTGCAGAAGCTGCAGAAAAAATAAAACAAAAAGACAATTCCACACAGCAAGCCACGCCACAAACAGACCTGTCTGAAAACCTCAGGCAGGTGTTCGAGGCAGCAAAGAATTCAACTGCCGGCGGGCTTAATGAAAGAGAAAAAGGCAACCACTACTCTGCAGCAAGCATGTGCTTTGGCTCAAACGTGAAGTACAGCTACCTTCTGCTGCTTGGCAAAACCCCCAGCTACCAGGAGGCACTGCTGCAAATAAACCAGACAGCCCAAGCTGCTGACACGTTTGAAAAAGGAATTCCTGAGACAAAAACTCTTGCTGGCATGCAGGCAAGAGGAAGCGTGATGGAAAGGCTTGATGACACTCGGCAACTGCTTGAACTGGGCGCCGAGGACCTGCGAAAAGGAAATTACAATGACGGAATATACAGGCTGGCATTCGCAAATGAAAGGTTGGGAAGCGCAAGCGCATGGGAAAAGTTTCTCACTTCATACCACGGAAGTGGCAAGGCGTCGCTGCCAGAAACTTCCTACAACAATGAATCGCTCAGGAACGGGTGCGTCACAAGGCTGCAGGAAGCAGATGAGCACATGCAGTACCTTGACGTTTACCTCCCAGGAATACTCAACAACAAAGAAGAGCTAGGACCTGTTTACTCCTACCTCAGGCAGGGCGACTACAGCTCATGCATATACAGGGCAAGCCTAGCCAAAGCAAAAGCAAACGCAATGCTCAGTGCCCTCAACGGAAACGAAAACCTGACAAAGCTCATAGGCCAAAAGCTGAAAGCAGCCAAAGAGAGCATAGCACGGCAAACAGGCAACGGAGAATTCCCGATAATAAGCTACAGCTACTATGAATACTCAAATTCACTCAAAGACACAGACCAGCCATCATCGCTGCTATTCTCAGAATACGCGCTTGAGCTCAGCAACCTGCAAGTATACCTAAACCACAATGCAAAAAAAGAGCCCTATGGCGCGATTGAAAGCAGCAGCCAGAATAAAACATGCGCACTCGCCGGCGCAGCCATGGGCTTCATAGCAGGATTGCTTGCTTTCATTACAGCAGCATCCCTGTCCAGAAAATCCCGCAAAAAACTTCTCATCATGACCCCTTTGCGAAAGCGGTCCACAAGTCGGCTTGTACCGACTGTGCCCAGTCGACGGCTGTCGACTTGGAATCGGAAAACAAAAGGTTCAATCCAAAAAAAAGCGCATCAACCCATAACAATTGAAACAAGCAGGGAGTTAAACCCTTGGATAGCCCCGCGAGGAGCTATCCTGGGCAAAAAGAGGTGATCATGACCTTTTTTGGCAAGCAAACACAAATCGAGAAACTCGATTGTGCCCCGTCGCAAAAGCGACGTGGGAAAGCTCAACCAAAAAATCCACATTGGGAAAGGTTCAATCCAAAACTATCATTATCTACTCTCTAGTGGTATAGCTACTATTTAAGCTTTTCTGTTGTTGAGTATACAAGAGTAGTAACAACTGCCTGTTGACGAATCCTGCACTGGATAGTTTAATAAAACAAGGCAATCTATGCAGCAACAATGCTACCACAAACTGAACCAGCCAGCTGCAGCCGCTGCAGCAAAAACGATAGGCTGGAAGAGGCTGAATACTGCAGGCACTGCCTGGCTGAAGTTATTGAAAGGAGGGTCGGCAAAAAACTTGACACTTTAAGAGACCCGAAAGGCAGGTTAATCACGGGCAAAATACTAATAGCTTGTGCCGACAAAAACTCTCTTTCCTGCGCAGCTGCGGCTTACCTTGCCAAAAAGCTGTGCAAAAATAATGGATTAACTGCCAGAATCAAGAATGCCAAGGCAGTGATTGTGCCAAAATGCGCTGATGACATAGCAACAAACTTTCTTGAGGAATTCACCAACAACGCCAACTTTTGCAAGAGCAGCAAAAAAAAAGTTAATTTCTCACTGCCACAAAAGCGTAAAGCTGGCGCAGTTAACATCTTCGGGTCAATAACCGAGAAGGAGCTGGAGCTTTACGCATCCATAAAAAAGATTAAATATATGAAGGGCAAAAACAAGGATTTAAAGCAAAAGATACAAAAGCTTCAGGCAAGATACCCAGGAACAATAGAGGCGCTTGCCCTGTCAGCAATGCACATCTCGGAAATTAAGTAATTGAATTTATTGAGGCTGAAAATGGAGAAGACAACAAAAAGGAAGATTATTGCTTTTTTAGCTGGCTTGGCACTCGTTTCGTTTTTGACTGTGGTTGGCACAGTAGCTTTTTTCAATGAAGTGGCTCTTTTGGCTCTCGTAAGGAATATCTTAATCCTTGACATGGTGTTTGTTTTGCTATACGTTGCCTGGATAAAGCTGCACAAAGGCTATGAAACCATGTACAAGTCAGGGCTGGAGTTTGAGGAAGAGAAGTGACAAAATCCGGTTTCTAAGAAAGATTTCCGCTTTTCGGAGTTTTTAGCGAAACTTTTCCAAACAGTAGCATAAAAAATCCCTCACTGCCGCATTTTTTCCTGAAATTCAGGGCTTAGGCATAAGAACAATGCCCGCTTTGGGCTTCTCATGGCAAAAGCATTCACCCTGGCTGCTGTTATCGCCGCCTGCTTTTTTCTCTTGGTTGTTATTTACGGCTGTACACCACAAAAGCAGCCAGTGCCCCTAAAAGAGGACTTTTTCAACTACACGACCTATTTCTGCCCTGAGCAGGACTGCCTTCAGGCATTTGCCTCCCAATTGCGAAGCGCCAAAGCATCAGTCAACTGCGCACTTTACAGCATAGACAACACACTTTTGACTGAATTACACCCCTTTCACAATACCACTGCAAGAAACATCACAATAGAAATTGTTGTTGACAAAAACTCAAAAGTTGCCGAAAAATTCCTGCAAGGCAATTCCAAAAATGGCTTTGTCCTAAAGCACAACTCAAAGGGCATCATGCACAACAAGTACTGCGTAATTGATGATTCTGAAATAATAACCGGCTCCTTTAACCCGACTGCCGCTGCAAAAAATGATTACAACGACATTCTTGTCATAAACTCAACAACATTGGCAGCTTTTTACAGCCAGAATTTTAACACGTTAAAAGAAAATTTACGGCAGCCACAGCCTCCTATTAAATACGCGCCCAAAACTGCCGCGCTTAACGACACAATACTTGAAGTGTATTTTTGCCCGCAAGACAACTGCGCAGATGCTGTCATAAAAGTGCTGGAAAAAGCCAACACCAGCATAATTTTTGCTGCTTATTCCTTCACAAGCGCAGAGATAGCAAATGAGCTTATACTGAAAAGCCGCAATGGAGTGGCTGTTTTCGGAGTGATAGAGAAATCCACGACAGGCACCGCATATTCAAAGGATAAAGTCTTGGCTGCAAACGGCATCCATGTGCTGCTGGAAAGCTCAAAAAGGCTGATGCACCACAAGTTCTTCATCGTTGATAACACCACAATTATAACAGGAAGCTTCAACCCAACTGAAAATGCTGACCTTAGAAATGATGAGAATGCCATTATCATCGGGAATGCCGGCCTCGCAGAGAAATATGCCGAAGAGTTCAGCCGCATTATTGGCAACACACCTGCAGACAGCTAACACGGCAGCTGCCGCACTATCGCAACCGGAAAACAACGGGCTTATGAAAGAATAAGGCGCTGGCCGTCGTGGGCAATGTGGACGCTCTTGTGGTCATAGCCCAGCCCGGCAGCCATGTGCCGCACAGCCTCTTTCGACTTCCTCTCGCCGTGCGAAGGAATAATATGCTTCGGCTGCAACAGCTCAATCAGGTAGCGCACGTCCTGGCCTGATGCATGGCCCGACTGGTGCACGTCCCTGAAAATCCTGACGTTTGTCCTCCTAAGCATAGCTTCCAGCCTTTCCCTATTCTTCCTATTTGTAGGCGTTGGTATAACCCTACATGAGAAAATTATGGCATCCTTAGGCCCAAGATTAAAATTAAGAAGCCCTGACGCAATCCTTGAAAGCACAGACTTAGGCTCGCCCTGGTGGCCAGTGCAAATGATAAGATATCTTTCCTTGCCATCGCGGTCAATCTGCCTGAGCTTGTTCCCGACCTTGGCAGAAAAGCGCACTATGTCAGCCTTATCAGAAAAATTCACCAGCTTCAGTTCCTCGGCTGCTGTTATGTACTTTGACATGCTCCTACCCAGAACAACAACTCTCCTTCCCATCTTCTGGCCAAGCTCAATTATGCTCTTCAGCCTCGCAATGTGAGAAGAGAACGTAGTTACAATGATGCCGCGGCCGTTGTGGTTCTGGCTAAGCAAAACATCAGCCAGCATGTCCCTGGCAACTTTTTCCGAAGGCGTTTTTGCATCAATTGATGCGTTTGTGCTGTCAACAAAAACAGCAAGCACGCCCTCCCGGCCAAGCTCCTTAATGCGCTCGTAGTTCGGAGGCTTGCCAAGCGTAGGGGTATCATCGAGCTTGAAGTCATTGGCATACACAACAGCGCCTTGCGGTGTGTGGATGACGACCATCGCTGTGTGAGGGGTAGAATGGGTAATGTTGACAAACTCAACCTGCAAATTCCTTGAGATGCTCACCCTGCCGTTCAGGTCAACAACCTTGAGCTTGTTCTTCAGCGGCAGCCCGCCATCAGTGATTATATGCTTAAGCACCTGAATTGTGTAAGGGGTTCCAAGCACAGGCGCATCATAATGGAAAGCAAGATAAGGGATTGCGCCAAGATGGTCAAGGTGCGCGTGGCTCGGAATTATCGCCTTGACCTTCCCCTGCCAATCCTTGATGAGCCCGTCATCAGGCACTGCCTTTGCCTTAATCAGCACGTCCCTGCCCAGCTTGACAACATGCTCCTCCTCATCCTCAGTGACCTTGATGTAATTCTCAAGGTGCAGCCCCATGTCGCAGATGACTACCTCATCATCCACCTTAACCGCGACCATGTTCCTGCCAACTTCATCAAATCCAGAAACAGTGCAAATCTCAACAGCCATTTTTACTAACAGTCCTTTGCCTCAGCAGCAGCTTGTTTTAATACTTTTCGCTACCAACACCGGAATTATTTAAATATGACCTTGCCAAATCACGCCCTGTGAAACCCTGGCTGATACCCTTGGCAATCATCGCAGCCTATGCGGTTGCACAGATGCTCTTTTCAGGATATTTCTTCCTGAAATCCCCGCAATTAGCAAAGCAGTCATTTGCCGGCCACAGCGAGCATGGAAACAAGCCTGCACCAGAGCTAAAGGTTTTCCTCGCAGGCGACAGCGTTGCAGCAGGAATCGGCGCCACAAGCTTCAACACCAGCCTGGGCGGCAGGCTTGCAAACAGCCTTGCAAAAGACCACCACGTAATATTCACAAACGCCGCAGTGAGCGGCAGCCGAATGTCAGACCTCACAGCTGTCCCTGAAGAAAGGCAGGATATAATCGTGCTTTTCATAGCGTCCAATGACCTGTTCCACTTCACCAGCCTGGAAAAATTTGAAAAAAGCACAGAAGCAGCCCTGGAACAGTACTCCGCACAAGGCAAAAAGGTAATAATTGTCGGTCCGGCCGATATAGGGGGAGCAACCGCCATTCCACTCGTCCTAAAGCCGATATATGCCCTGCGCTGGCCAAAATACGCTGCCATCATGAGAACAGCCGCGGCGAAATACCCCAACGTAACATACATTTATCCTGCCGAATACAAAGAAAAGCTAAAGACATACGGCCATACCGAAGCAAAGGACGGCTTCCACCCGAACGACAGCGGCCACAAGTTCTGGGCAGATGTCATTCTGTCAGAACTCAAGCAATAGTTTGTTTTTGGTCCAGCTTTTTGTGAGCATCAGTGAACAAAAAGGTGGAGTGCGGAGGACGTGATTCGAACACGTGAACCCACTAAGGGACAAGCTTATTCGTGATCTTTTTGGTTGAGCTTTTTGCTGCGCAAAAAGGTCATCTGAAGCTTGCGCATTTGACCAGGCTTTGCTACCCCCGCGTGACCCTTTAGGAAAGGGTCAATCCAAAACGAAGTAATTTATTAACACTGAATTAGTTAAGTTTACTTAAATTTAACGCAAATCTGCTTAGACATGGCAGGACTAAAATGGGGCTGCTGGGATTCGAACCCAGACTACGTCGTCCCGAACGGCGTGTGTTATCACTCCAATTGAAGCTTTAACTTCAGTCGTCCAAGTTGCACTACAGCCCCGATATATTCCCGGTTAATGTGGAAATATTTAAATACAATGCGTTGTTGTGCTTACTTGATGGAAACAAACCCTACACGGCAATTTGCCCTATGGGCCATGGTCGGCTTTTTTGTCTGTGGCGGACTGCTTTCAGCTCTTTTCTTCCTCTTCGGCTCTTTTGGCCAGATTCAGGGCCGCATCCTGGGCACTACCTTCAGCCTGGGTTTTTTCAGCCTGCTAATCCTTCTCAGCGCTTCAAAGTTTGATGATGAAGATCTTGCCTTTTTTGCCAGGTTAGGAGTTTTCGCAGGAGTCTTGGCTGCAGCTATGCTGCAACTGCTCATCTGGAAAATCTTAAACCCTAACACAATCGGATTCAGGATAATTGGCATATCTACTGTTGTGGCCTTTGCAGTTGCGCATACGATGGCGCTCTGGCGGAATGGTCTTTCGGAAGTGGCTGCAATCTCCCTTAGGCTAACACTGTTTTCCGTATTTGTTGTATCGATAATGCTTATTGTAATTATACTAAGCTTCAAAGGCAGCGGACTGTTTTATCGTGGATTGGGCTTTTTTGCAATCTTAGACGTAGCCGGAACCCTGGTAACACCCCTGCTTGGCAAGCTTACTCGACCTAGCCCAGCTTAGCCAAAAGTGATTTGCAACCGTATTATTTTACCAAAGAATCAAACTTAAGCTTATCAGAAAGCAG
>JAHFTU010000012.1:13171-14671 GCA_023269295.1 Candidatus Woesearchaeota archaeon
GTCAGGGAGTCAAAGTCAACTGTGATGCAGTAGGGTGTTCCGGATTCGTCCATGCGACTGTAGCGGCGCCCGATTGAACCGCTATCGTCGTAAAAACAGCTGAAATCCTGCCGCAATTCATCATAGATTTTCTTTGCGGCTGCAACTAATTCATCTTTATTTGATAAAAGGGGGAAAACCGCAACCTTTATCGGCGATAGCTTTGGATTAAGGTGCAGCACTATGTTGTCCCTTTTCTTGTCGTACTCGTAAGCGTCAAACAGGAAAACCAAAAACGTGCGGTCAACGCCAAGCGATGGTTCGGCCACAACATGCGGCACAACCTTTGTGTTTGTTTCGCTGTCAAAATAGCTGAGATCTT
This sequence comes from Candidatus Woesearchaeota archaeon, assembly GCA_023269295.1. Lineage (GTDB taxonomy): Archaea > Nanobdellota > Nanobdellia > Woesearchaeales > UBA10216 > UBA10216. The sequence goes on from JAHFTU010000012.1 coordinate 13,533, forward strand.
TTCCAGAAACCTTGATGTGCTGCTGCAGGTCGTAATCAGCGCGGTTGGCAATGCCCTCAAGCTCCTTCCAGCCGAACGGGAAATTGTATTCAAGGTCCCAGGTGTCTGTTGCGTAATGGCTTTTCTCCTCCTTCACATGCTGCCTTATCCTCAAGTTGTCAGCCTTGGCTCCTAGATTCACAAACCACTGGTGCTCAAACGCAAGCCAGTACGCATGCCAAGGCAGTATGAGCTTCTTGTCAAGTATATCTTTTATTTTCATTTTCTTGTGCGGCTGCTCCTTCTGCTGCATATCACTGGTGAGAACATTCAGCTCATGGCCATAGAACTCCTCAATGTAAGGGCACTTCTCTGTCCTTTGAGGATGGACAAAGTACTCAATCTCCATCTGCTCAAACTCCCTGCAGCGGAAAAGAAAGTCCCTCGGCGCGATTTCGTTGCGGAACGCCTTGCCAATCTGCGCAATCCCGAACGGCAGCTTCATCCTGGCATTTTCCTGCACCAGCTTAAAGTTAGCGAAGATAAGCTGCGCAGTTTCAGGCCTGAGGTAAGCCTCGGCTTCCTTCCCTGCGCTTGGCCCGACTGTGGTCCTGAACATGAGGTTGAAAGGCTGGGTGATTTTTAATGCGTCGGTGCCGCAGCGCGGGCATTTTATCTTGTGCTTTGAAATCAGCTCCTGCAAATGGTTTGCGCTCATGCCAGCTGTTGCGACCTTGGCCTTGTCCTCAACAAGATGGTCAGCCCTTGTCTTGCTGCCGCACTTTGCGCACTCAGCCATTATGTCAGTGAAATTGGCAACGTGGCCTGACGCCTCCCAAACCTTTGGATGGGTTATGATGCTGCCGTCAATGCCAACAACATCGCCCCTTGACTGGACATGAGCCTTCCACCACTGCTGCTTTATGTTATTCTTGAGCTCAACACCCAACGGCCCATAATCAAAGAAGCCTGACAGGCCGCCATAAATCTCAGAATTCTGATAGACAAAGCCTTTTCTCTTGCAGAACGTAGCCAGCTCATCAATAGTCAGCTTCTTGTGCTCTGCCGCAGAGTCTTTCTTAGCTTCAGCCATGCGGTGTTAGCTTTTGGAAAGATATAAATTGTTTGCGGTTTTCAGCCTGCACTATGCTTAAGCTTTC
>JAHFTU010000012.1:14771-17950 GCA_023269295.1 Candidatus Woesearchaeota archaeon
AAAAGGCAAAAAACAGCCCAAAAAACATAGCTTTAAGAAAAGAAGCCGGCTACACCACCAGAATGGAAGCGCGCGGAGCTGTAAAGAGGGCTGCAAAGCCAAGACGGATACTATACAAGGTGATTGGCACATGCAGGCTGTGCAAAATAAGGTTCGTGGTTGACAAGGAAAAAGGCCATTTTTCAGGCAACTACTGCATGACCTGCGTCAAAAAGTTTAACCAAGGAGGGGATTAGAAATGGTGGAAGGAACTGTAAAATTCTTTAACGCTGCGAAGCACTTTGGCTTCATCGCAGCAGATGACGGAAGCGAGTACTTTGTGCACTCCAGCGGCATAAAGCCAGGCGTCACAATCGCGCAGGGCGACAAGGTCTCGTTTAAGGTCGTTGACGGCGACAGGGGTAAGAAAGCCGAAGACGTAGATAAGATTTAATCGAATAAGGTCACTGCCTAGTCAGCCACTCAACCTCGTCTTCATCAAGGCCGAGCTCAGTGGCCATTTTTTCAACTTTGCCCTTGTCTTTTTCTTTTGAAAAGATAATCCTCATAAAAGGCAAAGTGTCAGCGAGCACTGCGGCTCTTGGCGAGTGAAGCCTGCTGGCAATCTTCTCGGCAATGTCAAGCTTCCTCTGGTGCCTTGCCTTGGCAATGAAAAACTTTAAGCCCCGGTCAGGCCGCCTATAATCTGCAACCGTGTCATACTTCTTTTCTTTTGCAATAGCTGTCCCAATGCTCATGACCTGGATGAAGTAGCTCAGCAAGCGCCAGTGCTGCCTGCTCATTATTCTGCCCCGGAACACATCAGCTTTTGACAGCGCTTCATAAGCTGCTGCCAGCTCCCCGGGCTTCCTGTACTCATTAGGCAGATTCTCGTCAATCCAGGCAAAACAGTCTTCCGGCTGCTCCTCAACCTTCTCAAACGCATCAGCCGCTACCGCAACATCAGTTGTTTTGAAAACCCTTAACAAAGCAGACTCCATCTCCTCAACCCTGTTCCTCTCAGAAAGCTCATCCACAGTCTCCTTGGTGAGCTTTGTTGTGCCTGAACACAGAAGCTGCAGGTCCACCACCGAGCCCCTAAGGTCACCAGCTGACCTGTTGGCAAGCACAGATAAAGCATCGTCCTCAACTTTAATCCCTTCAGCTGCAGCTATCTTTGCCAACATTTCTTTTATATTCGCGGCAGTGAGCTGCTTAAACTCAACCATTACAGAGGCCTTCCTCAGCTGAGAAAACTTCTTGCTGTAAGGGTCATTGGCAGTCATAACCACAGGAAAAGCCGAACTTTCAATAACATCCTGCACAGCACCAACACCGCCCCTGTCCTGCTGGCCGGACAAGCCATCAAGCTCATCAATCAGGATTATCTTGCCCCTTCTGAACAGGCTCATCTGCCTGCTGGCGTTACCGGCTACAGACATTATGCCCTCAGCATTCCTGAAATCAGAAGCGTTTGTCTCCAGAATCTCAAGGCCAAGTTCGGCAGCCACGGCGTAAACAGAAGAGGTCTTGCCGCAGCCGACAGGGCCGTACACCAAAGCAGCTTTCTTTTTTGAGCGCCGCGCATCAAAGTCCCTGACAAACTTAACCAGCGCCTCAACTGCCTCAGACTGGCCCACCACGTCCTTCAGCGACTTTGGCTGGTACTTCCTGCTCCACGGAATAGAATTCATTTGCTCTGCCATACCCCAACACAGTCGCCAGCTGCCGCTGCTGTTTATATTGTTTTTTGTGGAAAAGGGCTAAAATATTTATATCCTTCCATCATAAAAGCGTTATAAAAATGGCAACAAAAACGACGAAAACAAAACCAGAATCCGCAAAACTCGAAAAGGCAACCTTTGCAGCCGGATGCTTCTGGGGAGTGGAGGCAGAGTTCAGGCAGATAAAAGGAGTGAAGTCAACTCAGGTCGGCTACTCCGGAGGCGAAATGCCAAGCCCGACTTACGAGGACGTCTGCTCAGACAAGACAGGCCACGCAGAGTCAGTAGAAGTGACTTTCGACCCTGAAAAGGTCTCTTACGAAAAGCTGCTGGGCGTGTTCTGGAACAACCACGACCCGACACAGGTCAACAGGCAAGGCCCGGATTTCGGGACCCAGTACCGCTCGGCAATCTTCTACCACAGCGAGCAACAGAAAAAGGCAGCCATGGCTTCACTGCAGAAGCTCCAGAAATCCGAGAAATACAGGAACAGGAAAATCGCAACACAGATAGTCCCAGCCCAGCCGTTCTACCGCGCTGAAGAATACCACCAGCAGTACCTTGAGAAGCGCGGCCTGTCAACGTGCCACATTTAGAAGTGTTTGGTGCTCATATGGCAATCTGAACATCTAGCCTATCAAAATCAACTGTTGGCCTTACGTCGAACGAGCGCTTTTCTGATTCTATCAGCTAATTTTTCATCGTAGGCCATTGAGATTACTCTCGTGGCGATTTGCCATAAATCATTCCGGTAATCATTCCCAAAATCATACCAGTTACAAGGTAAAACGCACTTTCGAGAACAAGCCACGTTGATAGTGAGGTAACCGTGTGTTTCGCTCCTTCTGCGAGAACTCCAACACCACCCATTAAGACACCATACGCCAATAGTCCAAAAACCAAACCTTCTAGTATTGGATTTTTCCCTCTACGAAAAAATTGGAAAATGTAAACGAAAGCCAGTCCTATTAAGATAAAAGAAAGAAACCCTAAAGATATGATTGGTTCTCTTGAATAAATTTTTAATGAATTGTAAACCGCTTTAAAAAGTACTAAATGCCAAACAAATGCAATTGTAAATCCAACAATAATGAAAGCCAGAGTCGCCAGAATATATTTCTTTATAGATATCATTTTTTAATCCTCATCATTTCCATCACTTCCGCTATACTATATTAGGAGCTTTGTTATATCTCTTTTCGAACTCTGCCATCATAGACTTATGTTCTTCTGGCGATGCATTTTTCATTTTGGCAGCAGCAGCTCGATGAGCTTCATCGCCACTATTAATCTGTTCCATTACATGAGTTTTACAATTATTTCCTACATCATTAAATGAATTTCCAGTGACCTCTTTATCACAAGGACCACCAAGATCTCTGCAAGTTAATTTTTTCATATTTTTTACCTTATACCTTAATAATTAATTCAACCCTAAAACATATTGTATACTTTTGTTTAAAAGCTTTTCGAAAC
>JAHFTU010000013.1 GCA_023269295.1 Candidatus Woesearchaeota archaeon
CTGACTAATTCTGCATTTAATGCGCTTTTTGTTGGCAACAACATTTAAAAATACGTGCGGCGCTGCTTTCCACATGAAAGCCAAAATCAAGCGAATAGACAAGTCACTGCCGCTGCCAACTTACCAGACTGCAGGCTCGGTTGGGTTTGACATCTACTCAAGGGAGGATATGGAGATACAACCACATGAGATAGCACTGATACCTGGAAACATAATTGTGGAGACGCCGCAGGGCTACATGCTGCTGGTTGCCCTGCGAAGCTCAACGCCAAGAAAGAAAGGGCTCATAAAGCCCCACGGAATAGGCGTAATTGACAACGACTACTGCGGCGAAGGCGACGAGATAAAAGTGCAGGTTTACAACATCACTGACAAAATTGTAAAGATTGAAAAGGGCGAACGGGTAGCGCAGGGCATATTTGTAAAAGTTGACAGGTTTGAGTGGGAAGAAACCAACACCATGGGAAAGACCCGGGGCGGATTTGGAAGCACCGGCTGACCTTTTTAACAAAAAGGTCAATCAAAAACAATCAAAAAACTGAAATGAAGATTGCTTTCTTTGAGCTTGAGGAGTGGGAAAAGGATTACATACAACAAAATTTGAAAGAGTGGCAGCTTGAATTCATTGATGGTACTTTAACAAGGGAAACTGCTGCGAAGGCAAAATACTGTGACGCTGCCGCAGTGTTCATTTATTCCAAGATTGACAAAGCCGTGCTGGAAAAGTTGCCAAAGCTGAAGTTCATTGCAACAATGTCAACAGGGTATGACCACATAGACGTGGTTGCGGCTAAAAAGAGAAAGGTTACGGTGAGCAACGTGCCAACATACGGTGAAAACACTGTTGCAGAGCACACTTTTGCGCTAATTCTTGCCCTGTCAAGGAAGATAGCTGAATCTGCAGAAAGAACTCGCCACGGAGATTTCACGCTGGAAGGGCTGAGGGGTTTTGACCTTAAAGGAAAAACAATAGGCGTGATTGGGACAGGCCACATAGGGATGCACGTCATAAGGATAGCAAAGGGCTTTGAGATGAATGTTGTGGCTTTTGACGTCAAGAAAGAGCTAGCAGCGGCAAAGAAACTTGGATTCAAATACGCTGACTTTGATTCGCTGCTGCAAAAATCCGACATAATAACTCTTCACTGCCCTTATAACAAGGCAACGCACCACTTAATCAACAACGGCAACATCGGAAAGGTGAAAAAAGGGGCAATGCTGATAAACACTGCGAGGGGAGGGCTGGTTGAAACGCGGGCTTTGCTGAGAGCTTTGGATAACGGAACAATAGTCGCAGCAGGGCTTGACGTGCTTGAGGAGGAGTGCAATATAAAAGAAGAAAAACAGCTGTTATCAAAGGATTTCGAGAAAGAGTGCGACCTGAAAACAATGCTTGGCAACCATATGCTGCTGAACCACAAGAACGTGATAATAACGCCGCACAATGCATTCAACAGCAAGGAGGCGCTGGTGAGGATTCTGAGCATGACAATTGAAAACATAAAGGCATTTGAAAAGAAAAAGCCGATAAATATTGTGAGTTGATTATTTCTCTTTAATATAAAATAGAAAAGCTGTTGAAATAAAAGTTATTGTTGCTGTAAAATAAAATATTATCTTGTACCCCAACTGCCCTACCACATAGCCGCCACCCATAACTGCAAGGGCTGAGATGATACCAACAATGGCGTGGTATTTGCCTATGTCAGCCCCCCTTGACACTTTCTTTGTGATGTCTGCCAGGAAAGCGTATCCAGTAGTAGTTGCAATGGCATTAGTAATCCCAATGGCAATCTGCAGAACATAGAGTTGCGTGAGAGAAGTTATTATAGCGTATAAGAATATAATGACTGCCGATATAAACCCGCCTGCCAGCAAGAATGCTTTTCTGCCCATTTTATCAGAGTACTTTCCGGCAAAGAAGGAAGTAATTGATTGGAATAGTGCCATCAGCCCAATAGAAAACCCAAACTGTTGTATGCTTCCGCCGAAGTTTTGGAGGAATATAATGTAGAACGGCCCGAACAGCCCACCCGCAAAAGCCAGCAATGAATTTGAAAAAAGGAAAATCCTGTAATTGGCCAAGTTGTCTGATTTCATGAGAAAAAATAGCTGTTACTGGTATATAAATCTTACATCTTCAAAGGGTCATCCTGCACGTAAGGCAGGCGCTTCTTCATTGCTATTTCCGCTTTCTGGAGCTCGCTGCCAAGGTAAGCGGCATGCGAGAGGGAAGAAACAAGCTTCTCGCGGCAAATGGTGTTGTAGATTTCCTCTGCGGTTTTACCATCTATTTCTGCGGCAAGCTGGTGCTTGGCGTTGTAATAGCGCACTCTGATAATGCCCTCATCTGGAAAGGGCTTGATTGTGAAAAAACCCAGAGTGTCCATAACCCACTCCTTTCGGCTTTCATAATGGGCCTTTATTTTCTTGACAGGGATTTCCTTGTCGGGGTCTATGCCAAGAACGCTCTTGCCTGTTCTTTTGTCAATGACCTCGATGGCATATGAGGGGCAGACCTTGGCAGCTTCAACGCATTCTTTCAGCTGCGCAGGGCCAATAGGCAGCGAGATAACATTGCCCTTGCTGCTGCCGCCTTTAATGGTAGAGCGGTTATTTTCGTCAAGCTTGAACAGCTGCGGGGCCAGCTTCTCGCAAAAGCCTGCGCCGATACACTTCTTCCTGTCAACACGGACTTCGTATTCTGGCATGGGGGACTGGGAGATACGGCAATACTTAAATATTTGGAAATTTTGAGCATAAGAATGGTACATAAAACCGAAACAAAGAAAAAGAAAAATCCTCTTGACGCACTGGTTGGACTCTTAACAAAAGAAGAAGCTGATGAAATGCGCAAACATATACTGCTATCGCGAAGGCAAATGGAAAAAAGATTGAAACTGCTATGCAAGAGGTTGGATAATGTTTTCAGCAAAAGCAGATGAAATTATTAAAACACTAAAAAAAGAATATCCTGAAACCAAGTACTACCTTAAGTTCTCCAACCCACTCCAGCTTATGGTGGCAACAATACTCTCAGCGCAGTGCAGGGATAATGTTGTCAACTCTGTCACGGCAAAGCTATTCCAGAAATACAAAACAGCTTCTGACTTCACCAAGCTCAAGGAGGAGGACATAAAGTCAATCACTTTCTTCAACAACAAGGCAAAAAGCATAAGGGAAGCCAGCAAGCTTGTAATAAAAAAGTTTGGCGGGAAGGTTCCTGACAGGATGGAGGACTTGGTAACGCTGCCAGGGGTTGGAAGGAAGACAGCCAATGCAATTCTCATAAACGCATTTGACAAAGTGGTTGGAATAGTAGTTGATACTCACGTCATCAGGGTTGCCTACCGCCTCGGCCTGACAAAAAATACAAATCCTGAGAAGATAGAGAAAGACCTCATGGCTGCCGTGCCAAAAGCAGAATGGAAAAGAATAACCTGGCTGATGAAAGACCACGGCAGGGCCGTGTGCAGGGCGCCTGCGCCTATATGCAGCAAGTGCGTGCTAAGCAGGATTTGCCCCAAGAATGGCGTGACGAAGTAGCTATGATTACCACTGTTCTTTGTGGATGTTCTCTTTCCTGAAGCCGAGCTGCTCAAGCATCTTAATCGTGTCCGCAACCATAATTGGAGGGCCGCAGGCGTAAAACTGCTGAAGCTCCTTCGGAACATCAAGCTTGCTGACGTACTTTGGGAAAGTGTCGGTAACCCTGCCATTTTCCCATTGCCACTCGCTATTGTGGCTGCTTGTAGAAGCGACAAGTTGCAAATCATTGCTTTTGCTGTAACCAAGAAGCTCATCCTTAAACAGAAACATCCCGGGCTCACTGACGCTGTAAAAGAGCCACAGCTTTTCCTCATAGCCCTCTGCATAAAGCAGACGAAGCATGCTCATCAGGGGAGCCAGGCCTGTGCCGCCGGCAATGAAGATTGTTCCTTTCTGGACTGGCTTCTTCATCTGAAACATGCCGTAAGGCCCTGTGATTATTGCCCCATCGCCAACCTTTTTCCTGAAAAGAGGTTCAGACAACGCACCAGTAGGATAGCGGGCAACACACAACTCAACAACGTCCTTTTCATTTGGGGAGGATGCTATTGAGTAGGACTTTGCTATCTTCCTGCCATTGCTGTCAACAAGTCCTGGCAGTGAAAGCATTACAAACTGGCCCGGAGCAAAAGAAAAGCCGCTATTCTCAGGCAGCCGCATGCGGAATACCCTAAGCACGTCAGAGTAAGCCTTTATGCCTTCAATCTTCACAACAAGCTGCTTAATGTTCAACATATTCTGGTGGGAAAGAAAGGCAATTAAAAAGGTTATTGAGTGACCCCTTTAGTAAAGCCGCGTCCTCACTCCATCAAGGAACTGCCTGCCTGTGGTGTCACGAAGGATAGTATGGGGAAGGGTTATGTCAGCAAGCTTGCTGTAGCGCAATGCCCTGAACTCAAGAAGCTGCGGATAGCAGCGCCTAAGCGCGCCCAAATCAGACTCGCCAGTGTTCCTGTTAAAGCTGCTGCCCCACACTACGGGCTTTGGATTTGACATGTACCTTTCGAAGAGCAGCTTTCTGATGTCATCAGTTGCTTCCAAATAGATTATCAGGGTGTTCTCACGCAGCCGCTGCAAGACAGGCAGGGGCAGGTAAATAACACTGCCTGTTGTGTCAACAATCATGTTCCTGCCAATGCCATAATCTATCTCCTGCATTGCCTCCTCTTCAAACTTAAGAAACAGATGCTGGGTTTCAGGATAGCGCTTCTCGTAAGGCTGACCCATCCAGGCAGCAACTCCGTCAACACCCCTGAAGCCTTTTTCCTCAAGGAAGGGCTTAAGCTTGGCTTCAACCAAGTCATCGCCATGCAGCCACAGGAAATTCAGGGCTGGCTCGGCAACAAGGCTTTTTGCCCGGCGCGTTTTCCCGACATTGGACATGCCAATAATGGAGATGCGCAGCTTATTGCTGCTGAGAAGCCCGTCAAATTCTGCGGCTGTGAGTTTCATAACAACTGCTACTAGGGCTGCAAATATAAATTAATTGCAGAAAATAAAGTACGGCAGGCGGGAATCGAACCCGCATTAAAAGCTCTCTCCGATCTTAACCATGGGAAGCTTTTGTCCTACCACTGGACCACTGCCGTTTAAAGAAAGAAGTTTGCACTGCTGGTTTAAAATTGTTGCTGCCTCAGTTCAGCCACTATACTCCGAGAGCGACCTTGGCCTCGTCAGACATCCTATCAGGGCCCCAAAGCGGCTCCCAAACGATGTTAATGACAACGCCGGTAACGCCAGGCAGCTTCTTCACGGCATTTTCGGCTTCCGAGATAATGTATGGCCCCACAGGGCAGGTTGGCGAAGTAAGAGTCATGTCTACGACGACCATGCCCTTGTCAATCCTGGCATCATAAACCAGCCCAAGGTCAACGATATTGTAGCGGATTTCAGGGTCTTCCACAAGCTTGAGCTGGTCAAAAATGGCGTCTTTTGAAAGCTCTGTTGCGGCTGCTGACATAAGGCCTGGAAAGCTTCGGAGTTTTAAAAAGGTTTATATGAGAAAACAGCTTTCCATCACCTATGGACAGGGGAATAAACGAGCTGTTTGAAGGACTGACAATAACCTATGGCAACCGCAAGTACATACTTCCGCCATCTTCTTTTGCAGAGGCTGAAATAGGGCTAATGAGCCAGGCTGAAGTGCAAAGAGGGCTTGAGGAGGTTCTTGATGAGGTAATGCTGGACCATGCAATTGAAGCGCCAGCAATAAGACGGGCAATTCAAAGAGGCAGAGGAAAGGTCACCATGAATGATGTTGTTGGAAGGGTTAAAGCTCATCATGAGAAACGCGGCAAGCTGATTACCCATAAAGCCGTGAAACAAGAAAAACTCACAGGTGGAGGGGTTTTATTCTATGAGATAGAAAGGCGCGGGGACTCAAGGAAAGAAAGGAACAGGGACGTAAAGTTGGAGATAAATGGAGCAGGCAAAATCATTCAATACTCCTGCCCATGCGAAACACATGACACAAATTTTGCAAAAGGCAATTATGATGCCATAAGTGAGCTGCAGCAAAACGGTTCTGCCAGTACGAACTCAAGCAGCGGCTTACAGCAGATGCGGGACGTGTCTGAGTTTCCAACATTTGTTACACATGTAGCCTGTTACCACATAGCTGTCGCATTATTGCACAGCAGCAAGACAAATAGCTTGTACCGCTCTCACTTCAAATTTACCAAAGTGATGGTATTTGAAGCTCTCTTTAAGGATGTTTTTGGGAGAGTTAAGGAAGCAACAATAGATGATTACCTAATAAGGCAAGGCGCTCTTACAGAGGAAACAGTTAGAAGGGTAAGCGAAGGCGAGTTAACACTAGAAGTTATCAAGCACATGAAGAACATTGACAGTCGGTCACAGGAAATAATAGGTGGCATCAAAAGGGCACGCGAAAAAGACGGGTATATTTTCAGCGGGTTTGCAACTGGCCTGAGAGGGACACCGTACCAAACTGCAAGTGTTGTCCTTACAAAGCAGGACGGGAGAAGCGTGCACATACTCTATGATAGTCGATTGGGGCTGGAGCTGCCATTTATGATGCTGAATGTCCCATTCTTCCAGTGGATTAGCATGGGAAGAACTCTTCCAAATAGTGAGCTAACAGGCAACCCGCTTAGAGAAACGTCCCAATATTTAAGAAGATTCGATGAAAGAACACAGCAAGAAGTTGTTTCGATAATAACCAAACCTGACAGCCACCTGATAACAAGGGCAGAAACACAGTTATACGAGAGAGCTATTAGAGAACAGAGAGTACAACCGCCTCAGTTAGCCACGTAAGCTTAAACGCTCGCCGCTTCCTCTCCAGTGTACGTTGGCATTGCTGCCTTGGAGATTATCATGACATCACCAACTGACTTCACGAGCTGGTGAGGCACAACAACGCCCTTGGCATTGCCCAAAAGCTTGCTCAGGACAGAATTCCTTGATGCCTTCACCCTCCAGCCAATTATTTTGGTCTGGGTCAGGATGACTTCTTCAATGTCACCGAAATAATCGCCGGTGTCGGTAAAAACCCTCATGTCGTAAGATTCTGTAACCCTTTTTGTCCTTAGCATGCCATTCACCTCATGACCCTTTTAGCAAAAGGTTCAATCCAAAAAACGATAAACACTTTAAATTGAAACTTCATCACTCCTGCCCACAGCGATATATAAATTTTTTGGAATGGGCATTTTCAATATTCGTCACTGCCCCAAACAAAAACGGCTATCCAAAAACGAACATGAAATACGGAAACTTGACTGTAATAGGGACATCGCACATTGCCGAAGACAGCGTGAGCATGGTAAGGGAAGCAATACTCGCTGAAAACACCGCAATAGTGGCAGTGGAGCTGGACCACGCGAGGCTTCATGCGCTGCTTTCAGAGGAAAAGCCGAGCCTCAGCTTTGCAATGCTCAGGGTTATGGGCCTCACAGGCTTTGTTTTCTTTGCCATAGCCGGCTTTCTGCAAAGGAAGCTTGGGAAAATGATAGGCGCGGTCCCGGGCCAGGAAATGAAAACAGCAGTGCAGATTGCGCAGGAGAACAAGATAAGGGTAGCTCTCATAGACCAGCCGCTAAACATAACAATGCACAGCCTGTCAAGGATAAGCACCTGGGAAAAATTAAAGCTTGCAAGGGACTTTGTCCTGGGAATTACCGGAATTGAAACTGATAAAGTGCAGTTTGACTTAACTAAAACGCCTGACAGCAAGTTTGTCACAATGGCGATGAAGAAGCTCAAGGAAAGGTACCCTGGCCTCTACAAGGCGCTCGTGGCTGACAGGAACGAATACATGGCAAGAATGCTGGCAAGGCTGATGAAGCTGGAACCGCAGAGCAGGATAGTTGCGGTGGTGGGTGCGGGGCACGAAGGAGAGATTGTGAAGCTGGTTAGAAAACTTAGCGGCTAAAAAAGTCCTGGCAAAGGCGAACCCCTGAGGGGATTCAAAGCCTGTTGTAGTCCTTTTGGATAAGATGCTGGAGTCTGAGCTTGGTAAACGGGAGCTGTCAGCTTACCGTTCACTCTTACTAAATTCATTGGCAGCAATTCCGGGGCAAACCTACGGTTTATGTAATGCTGACCTTGCCGAGGTGCGACACCATTCTCCTGAATTTCTGGATGCAAGCCATTACCGCTGACATGATACTGGCCAGTTACATTAGCAGCCTGCGCGAATAGGAGCAGGTTTAATGCGTGAACAACTCCAGGAACGGCATTAGTGATATCAGAAAACAGCATTGAAAACCTCAGCTGCGCGTATCCGGGCGCTCCACTGTTTTCGTAACCGTAACGCACATAAAGCGGGAGAATTAGTCTGGCAAGACTGACACCCTTACCATAGCTGCTCAGTTCCTCTGGCATTCTTTTCTTTGCCCAAGCCAAATACGAATGAACGTTTCTGAAAACAGATGCAAACTTGCGCGAATCATCAATAGCAAGAGAGGTTAACACCCTCTTAAGTCTGTCGTGAAAATTGTATCCCTCATCTTCCTTTCTATAATGGGCTTTTTCATGCCGTTGTGAACGCACTATTAAGCGCTCTTCAAGTTCAACCAACTCTGTAACGGTATAGCCTCCGGTAATTGGGAATATTTCATCGGCCCAATCCCGCCAGCCTTCTATTTCATTTGCTTCTAGCGTCGCAGCCACCTGTTCGCCAAAAGACCTCCACTCTTCAAGCTCTTGGGTGGACTTGCCAGAAGTTTGATTTGGAGCTTGAGGGTTTATTATATCTTCAATGCTAGAAGGTTGTGCCAAGCCATCAACGAAACGGACAGATTCCCTCAATCGCCTGTGAGCAGTTTTAGGAGCAAGTGCCATAAAAATCTTAAAAAAAACAGGAGTTGCTGGTTGTTTAAATATTTTATCCTAATACATTGTGCTGGCGTGCAAGCGAAGCATTTAAAAACATAGTAACGAGAGAGATGCCATAAAAAGAGGGTTGTGCTGAAGAAAATGCCGTCACTGTACACGTTTTATGACTGGATAGACAGGATAAGGAAGTACTACAAGTTCACCAGAAGCGAGTCTACATGGCTCCTTGTGTCAGTGCTAGTGATGGCCTTCATAGTGGGCTTCAGGTTTGAAGGGCAGGAATTTGTGCTCAGCGTTTTTCTCTCCAACTTTGCCCTGAGTGTTTTTGCGGTTGCCATTGCCGTGTTTGTGCACGAGTCAGCCCACAGGATTTTCGGGCTAAACATGGGGTACAAGACAGAATTCAAGCCCTTCCTCTACGGGCTTGTAGCAGGCGTCATCCTGGCGTTCATGACCTACGGCAAGGTTATCTTCCTGGCTTACAGCGGCGTGCTCCTGAACATCATGGAAAAGCACAGGCTCGGCTACTTCAGGTACCAGCTGGGCTACTTTGACCTCGGAAAGGTCTCCCTTTCAGGAGTCCTCGCCAACCTGTTTCTTGCAGCTGCGATAAAGAGCATGGGATTCATACCGCATGCAATTTCAGAAAAGCTTGTGCTTGTAAACGTGCTTTTTGCGATTACCAATGTTTTGCCAATACCGCCCCTTGACGGCGCAAACATAATGTACGCAAGCAAGACCTTTTACCCTGTGGCCCTTGGCGGCGTGATAAGCTGCGGCCTGCTTCTGCTTATACCCTGGCTTAATGTGTGGCTCGCAATAGTAACATCGCTTGTGATAGGAGTGATGACGGCAGTCATGTTCTTCAACTGGGTTGAGCCTAAGATGGGGCCTGACCTGAAGTAATGATTAAGCAATTCTCGGGAATTGTGCACAATATTTAAAAACAAAAAGACGGAATGAGGCAATAAGCATCATTCCAAACATGAAACGCTGGAGGAAAAGGGGATTTTTTGAAAGCTGGGTAGAGCCGTCGTTCTTAGGGCTGCTTATTGTCGGCTTTGTTCTTGGGAAGCTTCTTCTGGACACGGTTGTTTCATACCTCATAATAGCTGTAGCAGGGCTGGTTGCAGGCAGGCTGGCTTACGTAAAAAGAGAGAACGACCCTGTGCCATTCTACGCAATAAGCCTGTCCTTCCTGTTCGGATTCCTCCTAGGCCACAGGACTGGAAACGGGTTCATGATAATCTTGCTGTTTGCTGCAGCGGCAGCCTTAAGCTACTACCTTCACAAAAACCTTGAATTCTTGGCATAAAAGGAAAAGTTTTTGATTGACCTTTTTTAAGTAAAAAGGTCATGATTAAAGGATTTGTGCCAAGGCTGTATCAAGAGACAATACTGGCTACTGCCACGATAAAAAACACGCTGGTTGTGCTGCCGACTGGGCTTGGAAAAACAAACATTTTCCTCATGCTGGCAGCGCACAGGCTGAAGCTTTACCCTGAGAGCAAGATACTCCTGATAGGGCCGACAAGGCCCCTGATTGACCAGTACCATGAAGTCTTCAGGAAACACTTTGAGATTGCAGAGGAAAAAATGGCTGTCATGACAGGAATGATTCAGCCTGAAAAGAGGATAGAGCTGTGGAAAAAGTCAACAGTCATCTTCAGCACGCCGCAGGGGCTTGAGAATGACCTCCTGGCTGGCAAGCTGGATTTTGAGAACGTGGCGCTGCTAGGGTTTGACGAGGCGCACAGGGCAGTCAAGGAATACAGCTATGTCTGGATAGCAAAGAACTACATGAAAACAGCAAGGTTCCCGAGAATACTTGCGCTCACCGCATCCCCAGGCAGCGACATGGAAAAAATAACAGAGGTCTGCAAAAACCTGTTCATTGAGGACATAGAGGTCAGGACAGAGAGCGACCCGGACGTGCAGCAGTATGTGCAGGAGGTGGACATAGACTGGATAAAAGTAGACCTGCCGCCGGAGTTCATTGAAATAAAAAAGCTCCTTGAAGCTTCCTTCAGGTCAAAGCTTGAAGTTGTAAAGAATGCTGGCTTCCTGCACAGCACAACAGGAGCATCAAAAAAAGAGCTGCTTTTGCTTCAGGCCACACTGCGCTCAGAGCTTGCCGGCGATTACAAAAACTTCCCTCTCCTGAAGGCAATATCATCGCTTGCCGAAGCAATGAAAGTCGGGCATGCGCTTGAGCTGCTGGAAACCCAGGGGATAACTTCCCTTTACAAGTACTACGAACGCCTCCAGGAGGACGCAAAGGCAGCCAAGACAAAGGCCGTGAAAAGGCTGTTTTCTGACAACACATTTCTGACAGCGCTTGAAAAGACAAGGCAGCTGTATGAGAAAAATGTTGAGCACCCCAAGCTTGACGAGCTCAAGCGGATAATAAGCGAAAACATAGCCGCTGTCAAAGGGGCAAAGGCAATTGTGTTCAACCAATACAGGGACTCGGCGCTGAAGCTCCAGGACGAGCTCAACAAGGTTGAAGGCGTGAGGGCAAGGATATTTGTAGGCCAGATGAAAAAAGGCGAAACGGGTCTATCGCAAAAGCAGCAGAAAGAGCTTCTTGGGAGGTTTTCTGCAGGCGAGTTTAACGCCATCATTGCAACATCAATCGGTGAAGAGGGGCTGGACATACCAAAAGTTGACCTTGTAGTTTTCTACGAGCCAGTACCATCGGCAATACGGCAGATACAAAGGCGAGGCAGGACAGGGCGGCAGGAAAAAGGCAAGGTCATAATACTTGTTGCCAGAGACACAAGAGATGAAGCATTCAGGTGGGTGGCACACCACAGGGAGAAGAGCATGCACAGGATACTGAAAACCCTAAAAAGCAAGCTCAAGCTCACCCCACTAGGGCAGAGGGAAATAAAAAATTTTGAATAAAGCACAAGGATTCCGGATTTTTGGCTGATACACGGAATTAATAGTCAGAAAGCAGGAATAAACCCGGAAATTCGGGAATTGCTGCGGAAAAAGGCACGGAAAGCTTAAAATGACTGACAGAAAAAGAGTTGCGGTGGAAGAAAAAATCAAGATACTGGCTGATGTCAGGGAAAAATATTCAGGGGTGGTAACTGCGCTCTATGACGAAGGGGCGCTCATAGAGCTGAAAGCGCTTCCCATTGGGGATTTCCTGTGCAGCAGCAGGGCCGTGGTCGAGGTAAAAAGGCCCTCTGACTTTGTAAGCTCAATAATAGACGGAAGGCTGCTGCGGCAGCTAAAAGAGATGAAGGAAAACTTTGAAAAGCCAGTGATCATAATTGAAGGGACTGGGGAGCAGGACCTCTACTCAATCAGGAACGTGCACCCAAATGCCATAAGGGGAATGCTCGCGGCAATAGCTGTCAGCTACGGAATACCGATAATCTACTCAAAAAACCCGAAAGACACTGCCGGCTTTCTACTGGCAATCGCAAAAAGGGAAAAGGAGGCAAACGCGCCAGAGCCATCACTGCACAACCAAAAGCCTGCAACACTGGCAGAGAAGCAGGAATATGTCGTGGCCTCGCTGCCAGGGATTGAGGTAAAGCTGGCCAGGGCGCTGCTTGAGAAGTTTGGCTCGGTGGCTGAGGTTATAAGCGCGACAGAAGAGCATCTTCAGAAGGTTGAGCTCATAGGGCCAAAAAAAGCAACAGAAATAAGAAAGGTAATTGACTCTGAATACAGGCAAGCGGCAGGAAGTTGGGCAAAATGAGCCTCGTTAAGAAACTGCTGCCGGCTGATATCCTGCTAGTAAGCGAAAAAGGGCTTAAGCACAGCATCAACAGGGCATTTGGAAGAAGCAGATGGCACCACATAATGCTTTACATAGGAAAAGGCAGGGCTTTGGAGGTAACGCCAAGGAAAGGCTGCCACATCTCAAATATCGACCTGGCGAGGGAATGCTACATAGAGTACAGGATATTGCGGCACAAAAAAATTTCAGGCGCTGAAAAAAAGAAAATAGTTGCAACCGCCATTAAGCTGTTCCTCGGCAAAAAGTTCAGCAAGCGGCAGCTGGCAAAGGTCTTTTTCAGAAGGCTGCTGGAATTGAAAGGCAACAGAGGCAAAGCGAGCAAAACAGGCTACATGCCCAATGTTAACAGCCTAATATGCTCAAACCTTGTGGCCATCACTTACCACATGGCGGGCTGCAGCATAAGCGACAGGTGGGCGCCGGAGTACGTAATGCCAAGGGATTACGGCAAATTGGAAGAGTTTGAGATAGTATTTGAAAAAAGGGCTGCTGGCAAAGCATGATGAAACAAGCTTATGCAAAAAAACTGATTGGAAAGCTCAAGGAGGGCGACATTGTCCTGGTAAGCGAGAGCGGGCTGCTGCACGCAATAAACAGAGCGCTTCAAAGAAGCAGATGGCACCATGTCATGCTGTATGTTGGCAAGGGTGAAACCTTGGAAGCAACGCCGAGAAACGGCGCGCACATCTGCGACCTGCTCCACGACCTGATAGAAAAGCCGTACAGGGCAATCAAAATACTAAGGAACAAAAAGCTGACAGCAAAGCAAAGAAAGCTGATAGTTGATACTGCCCTAAAGCTTTTCAAGGGGAAAAAGTTCTCGTGGGTACAGTATGCGAAGATAATTTTTGGAAGAACGCTGGAACTGTGGAGAAAGGAAGGCAACAAAAGCCTTGTTTGCAAGCCAGGCCACAAGTGCAACACTGGCAGCGTGGCGTGCTCAAACATGGTGGCAATGACATACTACGAAGCCGGCTTCCCAATAAGCGAAAAATACATGCCAGAATACGTCATTCCAAAGGACTACGAAAACTCGCCGCAGCTGTCTAAGATTTTGGAAGGCAAAATCCGATGAAGAAATCTTTATAAGCGCCTGAGGCTTTCTGAATGGCATGGGGCTAGAAGAAAACTTGGCACAGCTTCCTGGAAACCTTTCTTTCTTGCTAGCAGATTTAATAACAAAGGAGTTTGGAACAGAGCCCTTCACAATTGGAGATGATAACGCTGAGTATGAGGAACTGGCGAGCAAGGGGCTTTTAATTGTTCTGGGAAGAAATCCTCATAATACGACCTACCAGCTTCTGGAAGAGATTTATAATGCAGTGAGAAAGTATAACAAGCCCAGTCAAACAACGGCAGTACATGCTCCACAAGGAAAGCCTGGCGATTTGGCTGTGAGTTTGCCTGTGACCAAAAGCAGTGGAAGCAGCCGAGAAAGTAAAACGCGCACAAGGCGAAATATCCGACCACACATAGCCGCGGCGGCTGAGGTTACACAGCCAACACCTTTACAAAGCCAGCGACAGACTACACCACCTGCTCGGCCACTCACACAAACCCCCCAAACTTATCTAGGAGCGCCCTTCCCAAGCGCGTACTTAATCAAATTATTTCCTCAATCCATCATGTCAAAGCTGAGACGGCTACTTCCAAACAAAGGATTTATCGAACAAATGGGTCGTGAAGAAAGTGAACTGGAGTCAAAGCTGGGAGGGTTAAACCACACCTACGTGCTGTCTATTAATCCTTCACCTACTTCGGAGCCTTCAACATACCACTTCGAGCTCAGAGCTATTTTGTTCGGTTTGATGTTCCGTTACGTGCTTTTATTCGACAGCTTACAGGCCCATAATAATATTTTTGGTGCTCCTACGGCTCGTACTGAAAGTTATGCCGATTCTGGACGCTTTTTATTAGTAACTAAGAGTGGCCTAACCAAAAAGGGTGCGGCGTATTTTGTTGATATTCTTGTCAATGAAATTTGGCAGGACCGGTATAGTAGATTTGTTCCTGAAGTCTCTATAGAAAAAGAATTACTCTTAGAAGGAACTGGACAATTCATAAGCCCTATTGGCAGCAGGGGCTTTTTATACGTCCAATGCGCAGGAAGAATCGAATATGTCCCAATGAGCCAGAAGGCTCGCTCAAGTAGCTCAGCCTAAAACCTCATAGCCCTTAGCCTTCTCACGCGCTCCTCAACCGGAGGGTGCGTTGAGAACAAAGCCAGAAGGCTCTGTCCCTTGAAAGGGTTAACTATAAACAGGCTTGAGGTTGCCGGGCTGCCAAAGCCAAGCCTATGCTTCACTGACTCCTTGTCAAGCTTGGAAAGGGCAGATTCCAAAGGCCCTGCATCTTTAATGGCTGTTGCGCCGCTGTAATCAGCCATGAATTCCCTTGAGCGGGAGATTGCCAACTGCAGGATAGTTGCAACGAGCGGGGTTATAATTGCAAAAGCAAGCAGCCCAATTATATTGCTGCTGCCGCGATTATTATCATCCCTGCGGCCGTAAAAGG
This sequence comes from Candidatus Woesearchaeota archaeon, assembly GCA_023269295.1. Taxonomy (GTDB): domain Archaea; phylum Nanobdellota; class Nanobdellia; order Woesearchaeales; family UBA10216; genus UBA10216. Next base: position 15,125 of record JAHFTU010000013.1, read on the forward strand.
CGGAAAACTGCGCCATCTGGGCAAGATAGGATATTACCATGGCTATCGTTGCAGCAATTGTTGTGATAAGAACATCACGGTTTTTCACATGGCTTATCTCATGCGCAATAACGCCCTTAAGCTCCTTATCTGTCAAAAGCTTCATAATGCCTTCAGTACATGCTACGGCTGCATTGCCTGGGGAGCGGCCTGTAGCAAATGCGTTGGCAGCCTCTGTGGGAATAATATAAACCCTGGGCTTCGGCATGTTCGCAGCTGCCGCAACCTCCTCAACAATCTTGTGGAGGCTTGGATAATTCTTCCTGTCAGCGGGCTTGGCACGGTACATGGCCAGCACAATCTTGTCAGAAAACCAGTAGGCGCCAAAGTTAATCAGAATAGCAAAAATAAGGGCTACAAACAGCCCAGTCCTGCCGCCAAATATTCTTCCAGCCAACATAAGGAGGCTGCCAAGCAGCCCAAGCAGCACCACTGTCTTTACCTGATTGCCAATACTACCCATGCTGAAAGGTGAAATATGCTGCCTTTATAAAAGTAGCGCACACAAAGCAAAGAATTAAAGAGTTATACGAACTCTGAAAGCTGTAATTGCCACCACTACGAAAGATATGACGTAAAATATACTTTTAAGAATCAGTAAAGTATTTATACAAATTTCATCAGAAGAGTAAAACAGGGTTAAGGGGGGATTAGCGTGAAAACAAAGGCTGTTTACAGGAAGCAATACAAACAGGCATCTGGCAGGGCTGCAGGCAGCTCCAAAGCAGGGCTTGCAAAGTCCTTCAGCAACAAGATAACAGAGGTTGTCAAGGCAACGGCAGGCGAGGATGCAATCAAGCTGGTAAAGATAATGGCCAGCGGCAGGAATGTCTCGGAATTCAGGATAGTAAAGAGCGCGAAGCTTGACATTCAGAAGGTAAGAAACCTGCTTTACAAGCTACACAGCAGCAACCTTGCAGACTACAAAAGGGTAAAGGACAACAGCAAAGGAATTTACGTGAGCTACTGGACATTCAACAAGGCAATTGTAAACGAGCTCTTCTCAAGGCTGCACCAGGAAAAGCTCCAAAGGTTCAGGGAAAGGCTTGAAGTTGAAGCAGGCAATGTCAACGGCTTCTTCATATGCCCGGCAGCCTGCAGCAGGGCGGACTTCATCAAGGCAGAGCAGCAGAATTTCCGCTGCGCCGAATGCGGGCAGCTCCTTGCGCAGGATGACAACACCAGGACAATTGATGTTCTAAGGGAAAAGATAAGGGAAATGGAAGCTGTACCAGCCTAAGTTGGTGCAGTTAGTTCTCAGAAAATATTATTATCCATTGCGATAAGCATTTAAGCAACCTGCTTTGCCGCAATTACTGAAAAGAGATGCTCAAATGCGACAAGTGCAGTTTTCTGCTTACAATGGTAAGGGTCCACAAGAACAGAACCTTCTGCGACAACTGCAAGGCCTGGCTGTCATGGGCAATCATTGTTGAATAAGATTTGAAATTCCTTCTATCTGCCGCAATTTTGTGCTCTTAAAAAGAAAGTTCCTCATTCTGTCGTCTACTTTTACGCCAAGCTGCTGCAGCAATGTGCTGAGCTTTCCATAGAGCTTTTTGCCCTCTGCATCAAGGTCGGTAAGAATTGCAACTGCCCTGTAATTTTCTGCAACAGCCTCGGCAACAACAAAAAGGGGCCTTTGGTTGAGAGCCACAATCCTGCTGCCCGGAATGCCGAGCGCTTCAAGCGCGGCCTTGTCTTTCTTGCCTTCAACAATTATGGCTGCCTCAGAATCCAGCAGCTCCTGAAGCAACTGCCCAAACTCAGCAGCTAGTTTTGGTGAAAGCATTGGTCTTTTTGCACGGATTTGAGTTAAATAGTTTTCCGATTGATCGCTCACAAGTCGACTTGCGTCGACTGGGTCCAGTCGCAAGTCCTGCTTCGGCAGGACTGCGCAGTCGGCCGTTGCCGACTTGCGTGCAAAGCACGACTTGGGTTCGCAAAGGGGTCATGCTAAGAAGTTATTTAAACAAAAAAGAGCCACCGCCCAATAATGATACACCTGAGCACATCGCTAAAGTACTACAAGCGGGAAGACGTGCAGAAGGCAATTGTTGAGCACGGCGCGGACAAAGAGGTTGCTGCACGGTTTGGCGAAAGGTTCGGGAAAAGGCCGGACACGCTGACTTACCCAAACGATGTGCTTGAGCTGGCAAAGCAGGGCGCAACATCTTTCCACAGCTCGGAAGAGTTATGGACAAACCCTATGCTGCTTGTTCCCCAGATGGACAAGAAAGAACTTGATAATCTCCGAAAGGGATGGGACCTTCTGCTGGATGTTGACACAGACGTGGTTGACAAGGAAGCAGGATTTGAATATTCAAAGATAGCAACCGATCTCATTGTCAGGGAGCTTAAGCTGAACGGCATAAAGAGCGTGACAGTGAAGTTTTCAGGAAATAAAGGGTTCCACATCGCAGTGCCATACGGGGCCTTCCCGAACGAAGTCAACGGCAAAGAAACAAGGCTGCTGTTCCCGGACGCGCCCAAAAGGATAGCAATTTACATCAAGGAGCGCATCAAGAAGCGGCTAGGCGAGCAGATACTTCACTTTGAAAAAGAAAATTACAATGCCATCGCTGAAAAAACAGGGAAAACCGTAAAGGAAATTACAGTCATAAGGGAAAGCGAGGGAGAAAGCCGGCAGAAAGTTGAATTCAACGCCGAGCCTTTCCTGGTTATCGATACCATCCTCATCTCATCAAGGCACATGTACAGGATGCCATACTCCATGCACGAAAAGTCAGGGCTGGTGTCAATACCTGTGAA
>JAHFTU010000014.1 GCA_023269295.1 Candidatus Woesearchaeota archaeon
ACAAATCAAGCAGCTGCAGCAGCGAGAGCGTGTTCTTAGGGCCGCCGCCGGTGTTGAAAACGCCGTGCTTAAGGCTGCTCTTCAGGAAGCGGTCATAGAGCTCAACAAGGTCAGAAACAAACAAGACATCCCTCACCTGCTTGCCATCGCCGTAAATAGTCAGGGGCTTGCCCAGCAGCGCCGCAATTGCAAACCACGCAACCCAGCCCTGGTCCTCAACGCCAAGCTGCCTTGTGCCGTAAATGCAGCTCACCCTGAAAACCCCGGTCTTGAGACCGTAAATGTGGGCATAATCCTGCATGTAAAGGTCGCCGGTAAGCTTGGAAACTCCGTAAGGCGTGTGCTCGCAACGGTCAATGGAAAAATCCTCAGGAATGCCGGCCTTGTAAGCGGGCTCAAACTCGTAATGGTCATTCTTCGCAGAAACCCTGACCTTGTTAACGTTATCGCCGAAAACCTTGTTCGTTGAGCAATAGATTAATGAAGGATTCCTGCCTGACTTTCTCGCAGCCTCAAGGACATTGAAAGTGCCAAGGATGTTCACGCCAAAATCAGTCCTGGGGTCTGTGACAGAAGTTGTCACAGCAGTCTGGGCAGCCGTGTGAAAGATAATGTCAGCGTCCCTGGCAGCAGAAGCAATCTCATCAGCCTTCCTAACGTCGCCCCTGATGAACTTCACGTTCCTGAACTGCTCAAGGAATTTCTTGTTGTGGTCAACGTGCTTGATGGGCTTTTTCAGAAGCTCAGACCTTGAAAGGTTGTCAAAAATAACAACATCATTCCCTTCTTTGGCATACCTTTCAGCAATGTGGCTGCCGATAAAGCCAGCACCGCCTGTAACAAGAATCTTCATGAGTGGCAGTCACAACCAGAGGTATAAAAAGTTTATTCAAACTGGATGCCGCATAAACATTCCGCCAAGACAGGGAAATTTTGCAATTGCAAAGCAAAATTTTGGATTGAGAAAGGCTTTTAACATCGAGCAGAGTTTCGTTACTTAATTCTTAACATCTGTTTTAATTCTATCATATCCCTATCAGATAAGTGAATTTTCCAAAGCTCATTAACCAACCAAAGCCCGCTTTTCCTGATTTTTTCTTTTGGAGAAAACAAACCTAACCAAATTGGAGAGGGTTTACATTCATCACAAAGAGAAACTGTAGAGATAATTTTTGATTCAATTTCAAGTCTTTTATCTTTATCATCAACTCTAAAAACGACAAAATAAAAAAGCCTTTGTCAATTGAATACAACCACAATCAGGCATGATAGGTTGTTGGACTTCTGGTGAGATGTCCAGTGGGGTGTTGTGCAGTTTTGGGCCATGTTAAGAGTGAGAACCCGGAAGGCTTCCGGCTACTCGCCGAGTATTTCCGAATTTCTGGCTTCACTGGACAGTGGACAGATGCGCGTGAGGTATTTAAGCGGGAAACTGCAGGCGCGTAAATGAAGCTAGCATGGAACTCATCTTTGAGGTTAACGAGAAATCAGGTAGGAAGATACACTTATCAAACGAAAGATGGGCGCATATCAATCAGGAGCACCCTGAAGTGGCTCCTTATCTGGAAGACATCAAAGACGCACTTACAAACCCGCTCAGAATTGTTCCGTACGAAGATGATAGTAATGTTAATTATTACTACCAATATTTCAAGGAAAGACGGCTTCGGTATCTACTCGTTGTCGTTAAGTATTTAAATAACCACGGCTTTATCATTACTGCATATTTTGTGAGAAACATAAAATGAAAGAGCGTATGCGAGTCTATTACGATGAGGAAGGGGATTTCCTGGAAATCTCAACAGGCAAACCAACACAGTGCTATGCCACAGAAGTAGAGCCTGGAGTTTTTATAAGAAAGGATGAGAAAACAGAAGAAGTGAAAAGCGTTGGAATTCTTGGGTTCAAGAAACGCTCAAAACCACTGAAAGACATTGAAATGAACCTTCCTGTTAAGGTCACTTTCTCCATGTAATAAACGAGTACTTATGGCAACCGTGCAGGACTTTATCAGGGAAATGCTAAGAGAGAAGCTATTTGAACGGGAAAACATCAGCGGGCTGAACACCTATAAGGCAAGCGAAGCATCACTTGCCAAAAACTGGCTGAGAAAAGAGGAGGGCAAGGCATGGGAACACTTGCAAATGAGAGACGATTTCTGACTAAAATTAGTTTGCCCTAAAGAAAACAGCTGCCTCGCCCTGACTTGCAATGGTGAAAAGCTTTGAAGCGCCCATATCGTTGATGAGGCGCACGGTCTGGTTAAGGCCAAAGCCCCTGGCCTCAATGCCTCCAATCACAGCATACTCGTAACTGTTGCTTTTCATGAAATCATAAAGCTCGGGAGCAGTTACGTTGGAAAAGCGCACCTTCATGTCGTGGTCTTCCTTGCACCAGCCGCAGGAGTACGAGCCGTAAGCAATCACCTGGTCAGGATTGGAGAATGTAAACACCCTGGTGTTCGGAGGCAAAGTCCTGAGCCATTCATAAGCTACCAGCTCGCTTTGTACAGGGCAGCCAGAGAAAGGCTCGCGCACAATGCTGCCACCCCAGAATGCGCCAGCAGGCCAGCAGGCAGTGTTCACATCATACTTCTGCTTTGCCGAAGTGAAAAACACTCCGGAAACAACCAAGACAATAAGCGCAATCTTAACTCCTGTTGCTACCGCCTTGTCAAGCCTGAACACGCTTATTGCACCGAGAAGCGCGAAAAAGCCCTCTGCCGCCATAATGGCAAACGGAACTGCAAGAATCATCCAGAAGCGGAAAGCAAAGAGCCCAACCGGAAGGCTGAATGTCTTGCTGTTGACTCCCAAGTAGGCAAAAAGAAGCCAGCCAAGGGTTACGCTCAACCAAAATAAGTGCTGCTGTTTCTCGCTGTTGCTGCGTTCTCCGTAAATTGCGAGCAGGGACAAGATGAAGGCTGCAAGAATAATTGACAGGACAATTTGCAATGCATTCAAGCCAAGCGGGAACAGTGTAATCACAAAACACAGCAGAAGAACTATTGGAACTGATAATTTGCGCCTGGGAACAGCAGATGCAAAACTTAAAATTACTGCAGCCAGCCCTGCAAAAACCAGAAGCGAGGCAACAGTCCCAAACCCAATGGGGTTGTTAATCATGTTTGCGCTGTGAGCTGCCACAAAATCCTGGAACGAATAAGCCCTTGTGGCAGTGCCGCCCTCTGCGTTGAGTGCCCTTGGGATAATGGCAAGGATTTTTGTTACAATGTTACTAGAGCTTTTTATAGCCTCAGTCGCTGCTTCAGGACCACCCCTAAACCCGCCTTTGGTAAGCGAGGCAAAAGCCTTCAGCTTAAAAGCCCACCAGAACAGCGAAAGGGCAGCGCCAAAAACAACGGCCCTGACGTAATTGAAGTTCTGCTGAAGCCAAGACTTCTCAGCATCGGGAAAAACCCGATGCGTAGAGACAACTTTTGTTGTCTCTATTTCTGAAACAAACGAGGAAAACAGCCTTATGCCAACATAAATCCCAACCATAGATGCCAGCTTGACAGCATGAGTGGGGTGGGAAAGCAGGACCGAGGCAAAGCAAACCGCAGCAACAACCCACCACCGCTTGTCGTGCTTAATCATCTCGAGGGCATACATTGCCTGGAAGAAAACCGCCATTGCAAGCGCTGGCGCCCAAATAAAGTGGCTCAGGTAAGCCGGGACAGACGCAAGCACAAAAGTCGCGAACAATGCCTTGCTGCGGCTGCCGATGAACTCCTTTGCAAAAAAGTAAAAGAAAATCAGGCTAAGCGAAATTAGAAGCGCGTTGAAGAACTTTATGGTCCAGTAAATCGAGCTTGAGGTCTGGTGCAGGATGCCAAACATCATGTCATACCCTGGCGGGTAAGGGTCCATGTACTGGAAGTTAAGGTAAGGTGAATCAGAAGTTGTCTTAACAACAGAGACATAAGTTGCCGCCGAGGCATGCCCCCACGGGTCGTCATCCTCAAGGTAAGGATAATGGAACGCCCCTGACTCATACATGAAAAAGGAAACGCAAAAGATGAGCAGCAGGGCAAGGATGTTGAGGTTTGAAACTGTCAGTTTCAGCGCCAGTTTCGGCAGGCTCCTGTGGCTTTTTTTGAAAACAACGCAGTACAGGGGCACGGCAAGGGAGGCAGCAAGGAAAATGCGGTAATCAAGAGGAATGTGCAGCGCGTTCAGAACTATGCCTAGCACGATAAATGCTGAAAGCCCAAAGCCAATCCGCATTAGATGGCGCTCAAGGAAGCTGTCGCTCTCACGGACAAAGCGCGTAAGAGTAAAGCCCAGCCCCTTTACGTACACGAAAAAGAGGATAATGGTAAGCAAGGACATTGACGACATTGGGTGGGAAGCGGCTGCTGAGATATATAAATTTATTTGACTAAACTGAGGAAAGTTTAAAAGCACCGGCAGAAACCACTGCGGCATGCACGGCGGGGATGTTGGGGATGAGAGTCCAGTGGCCAGGCTGGCCAAGCCTGCAACTGCAATATTGCTGGCAGCCCTTGTTGTCGCATTTGTTGCGCTCCAGCTGCAAACAATACCTGCCGCAAAAGGATGCCTTTTTGAAAAGGCTGCAGGAGGCGCCGGGCTGGGGGCTCTGGCGCACTGCTTCAGCGCAAAAACAATCTGGCCTGTGATGATGCTGTTCCAGGCAGCGCTTTTCCTTGCATTAATCGAGGCCTTTTATGGCAGCCTCAGCGAACTGTTTGAAACTGTACTTGCCAGCGACAAGAAAACTATTTTTATTTTGGCAGCAGCTGTTGCTGTGCTCACGACTTTTTACATTGCAAGGGGCGACGTGCTGCTGGGCGATGCCTACCTGTTCCATCCTGCTGCACAGATATTCAAGGACGCAGCGGCCCAGGGAATACCTCACCACACGTTCTATTGGTACGGCGGAAGCGCACATTTTGAATACTACGGGCAGCTTTATTTCGCTTTGGCGGCGGCTGCGGATGCTGTTTTCAGGGACATGAATTTCACTCTCAAGATAATCAACTGGATGCTGCACATTGCGGCTGCAGTTGCGGTTTACCTCCTTGCGCTTGAGCTGACAAAGTCCAAAAAAGCCTCGTTTGTCGCAGCAATAGCGTATTCGGTCAGTTACGAGCACATTGCGAGGATAATGCTGAATGGCAGGCTCACGAATTCGCTAACGTACGTTTTATTGCCGCTGCTGCTATTGTTGATAGAAAAATGCGTTAGGGAAAAAACAAGCAAGACTGCTGCCGTAACTGGGCTGTCCTTGACTGCTGCTGCCCTTTTCCTGAACAACCCCGGAGACGGGATTTTCGCCCTCATAATAGCGGCAATTTATGCAGGATTGAGGATTTTGCAGACAAAGCAGCCCCAGCTTTTGAAAACAGCTGCAATCGCTGCGGCATTCTTCCTGCTCCTTACAAGCTTCTGGGCAGTGCCGTTCGTACTTGAAAAGGCGACAGTAAATGCAGGCGCAAGGGTAGGCCAGCTCACCAGCATAAACTTCTGGCCCGGGCTCCTGAAAGAAATGGTCAGCTTCCCGGGACAGAGAGGCATAGCACCAGTTTATTATTTAGGCATAGCGCAGATTCTCCTTGCAGCGATTGCCGTCTTTAATATAATGAAGAACAGGAAAAACAAAGCCCTTGTAGCTGTGGCTGTGGCTGCAGCAATAACCCTCTTGCTAATCATAATCCAGTCACCAAGGTATGCGCCCGCATTAGTGCTGGCTTTGGCAGTGCTGGCCGGGATTGGAAGCCAGCTTTTAACAGCAGGCATAATGGCAAAAATAAGGGGCGTAAAGCTGCTGAAATTCATTACAGCAGAACAGATTTTCCTGCTGCTAATGGCCCTGATTATTCTTGACTCCGCAGCAGCGCTACTGCAGCCCTACTATCCTGACTTTTCAGCAGAAAAGCAATTCCTGTCCGAAAAAATACCCACAGGGACAGGGTTCAGGACAATTGACCTGCAAAGTGACAGGAGGACCTTTTACCCATCACTTACATACTTGGCCACAAGGACAGAATCTGTGTTGGGCTCAATCCTTGAAGGGGCGCCAAAGAGCGATAACTATGCTGCTGCGATTGTGACAAGGGCTGCCAAGGAGTATTACGACGATGGCACAAACTTTTCCCGGGAAACTTTGGACGGGCTCTACCTGCTTAATGTAAAGTATGCTGTCCTGCACCCAGAGCAAATAGGCAGCAACCCCGGAAGCGGCAGGAATTACAGGGCTGCTCTGGGACTTGAGAAACGGGCAGTCGTGCTGCAGCTTGAAAACAGCCCTGTGATAGCGTCAGAAAAGATAGGGCGATACAGCAACAGCGAGCTGGAGAAAGAGGAAAACTACTTCCTTCGCACAAAGTTTGAAACACGAGGGATAAATTACAGGATCACTGACGAAATAACTAAGCTGATGAAGATAAACAGGGAAAAAGCCACGGCGGATGAGATATTGATAAAAGGCTTTGTGGACTTTGAAATGATAAATCAAAGTAATAATGGCAGCAGCGATATTGAATTAAAAGTAGTTGCTGTTGAAACAAAGCACGCAAAGGTAAAATTAGTGGTGTCTCAAAACCAAGACGCATACCTGCAGCTGAGCTATGCCGCAAGCCCTGAAATAAGCGTGCTAGTTGATGGCGTAAAGGTGAATTACTACACAACTGCTGTTGAAACAATGGCAATAAGAACAACCAAAGGAGAGCACACGATAGAAATAATAGCGAAGCCATCAAAGCTACGGGAGACCTTATTCATAGTTGCTGCCGCAACTGCCGCGCTGCTGGCTGGGGCGCTACTGCTGGCTAAAAACAGAACACAAAATTTTTAAGCATCGCAGAAGTGGCGAAAGAAGGGGGAAGAATTGAACATGGCAACCGACGCTGGAAACAAGCAGTTTGACTTAGCCATAGTTGGCGGGCTCGGGCACGTCGGGCTGCCGCTCGGAATAACGTTTGCGGATGCAGGGCTCAAGGTTTGCCTTTACGACGTGAACAAAGAATACGCCGAAACAGTAAAGCGCGGCGAACTGCCATTCATTGAATACGGCGCAGAGCCAATCCTGAAGAAAGTTCTCGGCAATAAGTTCCTGACAATTTCCCTTGACCAGGCTGACCTTTCAAAAGCCAGGCACATAATTGTTGCAATAGGCACGCCTGTGGACGAGTACCTCAACCCGAAAACAAGGCAGTTCCTGGAGATAATAGCCAAACTGAAAAAGAATTTTGACAGCAGCCAGACCATAATGATAAGAAGCACAATTTACCCAAACACCTGCAAGCAGGTGCTGAACGTGCTGAGCGACAGCGGGAAAGAGCAGTGGAACGTCGCATACTGCCCTGAAAGAATCATACAGGGCTATGCAATGAGGGAATTGCTCGAGTTGCCGCAGCTAGTAGCAGGCTTTAGCGACAAGGCGATAAAGGATGCAACAGACATTTTCGGCAAAATCTCGCCAAAAATAATTCACGTCTCAATGGGAGAGGCAGAGCTGGCAAAACTATTTGCAAACGCCTGGAGATACATACAGTTCGCCATAACAAACCAGTTCTACATGATAGCGCACAACTTCGGAGTGGACTATAACAGCCTGCGAAACGCCATGAGGGACGGCTACAAGAGGGCAGAAACATTGCCCACAGCCGGATTTGCAGCAGGGCCCTGCCTGCTAAAGGACACCATGCAGCTGGCAGCCTTCAACCCCAACAGCTTCCTGCTCGGCCATGCAGCAATGATTGTCAACGAGGGCCTGCCGAATTTCATCGTTGAAGACTTGAGAAAAAAGCACGACCTCTCAAAAACAAAAGTCGGCATCCTAGGAATGGCCTTCAAGGCAGACATTGATGATGTCAGGGATTCGCTCTCCTTCAAACTTGGAAAGATTTTAAGGTTCCACGGCGCAAAGGTCTACTACTCTGATGAATACGCCAAGAACCCTGACTTTGTCACAAAAGAAGAGCTCATCAGGGAAAGCGAAGTAATCATAGTGGCTGTCCCGCACACAGCGTACAAAGGGCTTGCGATACCGAAAGGCAAGGAAGTCATAGACCTTTGGAGCATTGCCAAGCAAGAGCAGTAAAACATGAAATACAACAAAATTCTGCTGACCGGCGGCTCAGGAAACCTAGGCAGGCACATAATAAGCTCTGGAAAGCTCAAAAACATCCTTGCGCCGAGCAGCCAGGAACTGGACATAACAAACGCCGCTGCCGTTGAAAAGTTCTTCTCGCAAAACGACTTTGATGCCGTAATACACTGCGCAGCCATGGCACGGGTCAGCGAGTGCGAAAAAGAACCGGCAAAAGCAATAGCCACGAACATAATAGGGACTGCCAATCTTGTGGCAGCTGCGATAAAAAAAGAAAAAGGGACAGGCAGGAAAATAAGGTTCGTCCAAATCTCAACAGATGGCGTTTACCAAAGCACAAAGGGGAATTACTCTGAGGAGGACGCCACCATGCCCTACAATTTTTACGGTTGGACAAAGCTCGGAGCAGAGTCAGCTGTGCACGCCCTCACAAACTTCTGCATCATACGAACACGGTTCTTTGACACGAAAAACATAAAGTATGACGAATACGCAAATGACTCTTACACGTCAATGATACCTGCAGGAGAGCTGGCCAAGGCAATAGCAATAATGCTGGAGAGCGATTTTAAAGGAGTAATAAATATCGGCGGCAGCAGGGTGTCTGACTACGAGGCCCTCAAAAAATTTAAGCCTTCGATAAAGCCGTGCAAGTTTGCCGACATACAAGGAAAAGTCCCATTTAGACTATCAAAGGACGCTTCAATGAACATCTCACTGTGGAAAAAGATGCAGGGGCAGCAGAAATGAAAAAAGAAAAAGCTGCAGCCAGGGTGAAACTTTCAATACTGATGCCTGTGAGGAACGAGGGCGTCAACCTCAGGATGATACTTAAGATAATCAACGCACTCATGGAAGTGCCTTATGAAATACTCGTAGTTTACGACAGCCCTGACGACGACAGCATACCAGTCGCAACTGCAATGCAAAAAAAATACCCTGCAGTAAGGCCGCTCCACAACCCGCATGGCAGGGGAGTAGTAAACGCCGTGAGATCAGGGGTAACAGCTGCGCGTGGAGAGTACGTGCTAATACTGCCTGCTGATGACATGGGCGCAATCTTCGGCATAAACCCAATGCTGGCAGAGATTGAAAAAGGCTATGACTTAGTAAGCGCAACAAGGTACGCAAAAGGCGGGAAAGTTGTCGGCGGGGCAATTTCAAGCAGGCTGCTTTCAAGAATTGCCAACAAACTATTCATAATCTTCGCAGGCTCAGCAATGACAGACTCAACAGTAGGCATAAAGATGTTCAGGCGCGAGGTGTTTGATAGGATAAAGTTTGAATGCAACCCTGTGGGATGGGCATTTGCGTTTGAAATGGCAATCAAAGCGCAGCTCCTCGGCTTGAAAACATCAGAAGTGCCAATAGTTTCAATAAACCGCTTTTACGGCGGGACATCAACATTCAAGCTCAAGCGGTGGATAACAGAATACATAAAGTGGTTCGCATGGGGACTATTCAACGTGAGGTTCAGAAGAAGATGAAAAAGAAAAAATACCTTGTCACAGGAGGAAGCGGGTTCATCGGAAGCGCAATAGTCAGGAGGCTCGTGAAAGAAGGCCACGGAGTAAGAGTTCTTGACAATGACATAAGAGGGGCTTCTGAGCGGCTAAAAGACGTTGCAAACGAGATAGAAATTGTGCAGGCAGACGTGCGCGATGCAGAAGCAGTCCAAAAGGCATGCAAGGGCGTTGACAGCGCAATCCACCTGGCCTACCTGCAGGGAACGCAGTTCTTCTACACAAAGCCAGAGCTCGTGCTTGACATAGGCGTCAAAGGGATTGTAAACGTCATTGACGGCTGCATAAATGAAAATGTTCGCGAGCTGATTTTGGCATCAAGCTCCGAAGTGTACAACATGCCGCCAAAAATTCCAACTGATGAGAGCGCGCCCCTGGTCATTCCAGACCCTCTTAACCCAAGGTACTCATACTCCTCAGGCAAGATAATAAGCGAGATGATGGTAATAAACCACGGCAGGAAGCACTTTGACCGTGCAGTTATTTTCAGGCCGCACAATGTCTACGGCCCTGACATGGGATGGGAGCACGTGGTCCCGCAGCTGGTAATGAAAATAAAGAAAATCGCAGCTGCAACTACGGAAAAGAAAATTAAAGTGCCAATACAAGGCACAGGAAAGGAAACCAGGGCATTTATTTTCATTGACGACTTTGTTGATGGGCTGATGCTGGTGCTGGAGAAAGGCGAGCACCTCGGAATTTACCACATCGGGACAATGGACGAAAGGCAGATTACAGAGGTAGCAGCTGAAATCGGGAAAAGCTTTGGCCGCGAGATAATAATCGTGCCGGGCGAGCTTGCCAAAGGCTCGCCAACGCGAAGGTGCCCTGACATCACAAAGTTGAAAAAGCTTGGCTTCAAGCCCAAGACATTGTTGAGGGACGGGCTGCGCATGACAGCAAAGTGGTATGACCAGAACTCTGACAAGCAGCCAAAAGTTTCAGAAGAAACAGGAAAGCTCTATGAAAGATAATGCAACCAAACTAGCGTACAACACAGGCTCAAGCGTTGTTGTAGAACAGTGCCAAGTATGCAGCCATGACAAGCTTGAAAGCGTGCTTTTCCTAGGCTACCTGCCGCCGGTAAACACAATGCACCCTATAGGCCAAAGGCCGCATGAGCAGCCGAGCTACCCTGCGCAAATGCTTTACTGTTCGAGATGCGGCCTGGTGCAGCTCGGGCTCATTGTGGACCCAAAAATACTCTTCCCGCCAGAATACCCGTACACAAGCAGCACAACCAAGATACTAAGGGACAACTTTGCCGAGCTATATCAGGAATGCAAGACCCTTGTGAAGCTCGGAAAGGATGACCTGATTGTGGACATTGGCAGCAACGACGGCAACCTGCTGAGCAACTTCAAGGACAACCACAGAGTGCTGGGAATAACGCCTGAGGAAATCGGCAAGATTGCCATCGAAAGGGGAATTCCAACTGTCATTTCATACTTCAGCTATGACCTGGCAAAGAAAATAGCTGCTGAGAAGGGAAAAGCAAAGATAATAACAGCCACCAATGTTTTTGCCCACATAGAAAACATCCACCATATCCTGGACGGCATACTAGAGCTTCTGGGAGAGGATGGCGTGTTCATTTCAGAATCACACTACCTGCTGTCTTTGATAGAAACACTGCAGTACGATACAATCTACCACGAACATCTTCGATATTATTCGCTGCACAGCCTCAAGTACCTGCTTGAGATGCACGGGCTTGAGGTAATCCACGCCAAAAAAATACCAACCCACGGCGGCTCAATCAGGGTTTATGCTGCGCGAAAAGGAAGGCACCCTGTGAAGACAACTGTTGCCGAGCTGCTTGAAGAGGAAAAACCCATTGTGCTTGACAAGAAAAGCCTGCTTGAGTTCAGGGACAGCGTGGTTGTCTCAAAGCTTGCGCTTCATGCGCTGCTGCTTGGCATCAAAAAGCAGAGAAAGAAGGTTTACGGCATAGGAGCGCCTTCAAGGGCAAGCACATTAGTGAATTATGTTGGCATAGACAACGGCATCATGGACTGTGTGCTTGAAATAAAAGGCTCGCACAAGGTCGGCAAGTACATGCCAGGCACACTCATACCAGTGCTGGACGAAGCAAAGCTTTACGAAGACCAGCCGGAGTACGCAATGCTCCTGTCATGGCACATCGCAGACGAGCTCATGCCAAAGATAAAGGCAAAAGGCTTCAAAGGCGCGTTCATAATACCGCTGCCAGAGCCGAGAGTTGTAAAATAAAAATTATTACAAAAATGACTTATGATGATTTCCTGCGCAAGATACAGCAGCCAAAGATAAAGGAACTCTGGGACAACGCCGAAGACGAAGCGTGGGAACATGCATAAGCTCAGACACTGAAAACAGTTACTGTTTCTTTTGCCATACCCAGTACCTGACAGAAGACGCGTTTAAGTTTAGCGCTAAACCTCAGGCCGTAACTGGGCGTAGAAACATATTTAAAGCCAAAACCAAGACGCCCTGACGGGGAATGGTGAAAAAATAATGAACGTTGTTGTCAGCATACCGGCCTATAATGAAGAAGCAACCATAGCAGCCGTTGTAAGGAAGATAAAGGAAGTTCTCGGAAAGCACCGCAACTACAGCTACAGGGTAATGGTTGTGGATGACGGCTCAAGCGACAGGACCGCCGAGGCTGCCAAGGCAGAAGGCGCGCACGTTTACTCCCACCCGAAAAACTACGGCCTTGCCGAAACATTCAGGACAGAAATCCAGCAGTTCCTCAAGCTCAAGCCAGAAGCAGAAGTCATGGTCCACATCGACGCTGACGGCCAGTACAAGGCCGAGGAAATACCTGTGCTGCTGAAAAAAATGGAGGAAGGGTATGACTTTGTCCTCGGCTCAAGGTTCAAAGGCCACATTGAAAGCATGCCGCTCATCAAAAGGATGGGCAACAAGGCATTCTCAAAAGTGGTTTCCCAAATAACGCGGACAAAAGTGTCAGACGCACAGTCAGGATTCAGGGCATTCACAAGGGAAGTGGCAGAGGGCATCAAGATAATCTCAGACCACACCTACACGCAGGAGCAGGTAATCAAAGTAGTTAATGGCAAGTTCAAGGTTGCCGAGGTGCCTGTGTACTTTGCAGAAAGGAAAGGAAAAAGCAGGCTCATAAGAAACCCGTTTGAATACGCAGCCAAGGCGTGGGTAAACATCTTCAGGATTTACAGGGACTATGAGCCATTAAGGTTCTTTGGGCTGGTGGGCGGCCTGATATTCCTGGCAGGATTTGCCCTTGGGCTGAGGCTGCTTTACTTCTACTTCACAACAGGCATAATAGGCCACGTCCCCAGCTTGATACTCAGCATGCTGCTCACAAGCGTTGGCGTGCAGATAATAACGTTCGGATTTTTGGCAGACATGATTAAAAAATAGAAAAACAAGAGACAAAGATGAAAGTCGTGATTTTGTGCGGTGGGAAGGGAACACGTTTCAGGGAATACCCTGAGGAAATACCAAAGCCACTGGCTCCTGTAGGGGGAAAGCCGATGCTGTGGCACCTGATGAAGGCCTATTCACATTACGGCTACAAGGACTTCATACTATGCCTTGGCTACAAGGGTGACATGATAAAAAAATACTTCATAGAGGAAGAGTGGAGGGCAGCTGACTTCACCATGAACCTCAGGAACAAGCAGAAGCAAACGCTGGCAACAGGCGAGGAAGAGGACTGGAACATAACATTCGCAGATACAGGAGTAGAGACAAACACCGGCGGACGGCTCAAAAGGATAGAAAAGTACATACCAGGGAGCGAGGACTTCTTCGCAACCTACGGCGACGGCCTTGCAAACGTAAACATAAATGAGCTGCTGGAATTCCATAAAAAGAAAGGAAAGATTGCCACCATCACCACGCTCAGGCCATACTCGCAGTTCGGCATCGTTGAAATGGACGACAGCATCGTGACCAGCTTCAAGGAAAAGCCCAAGCTTGACTACTGGATAAACGGCGGGTTCTTTGTTTTCAAGAAAGAGGTTTTCAGCCACATCGGCGACAATGACGTGCTGGAGAAAAAGCCTTTTGAAACACTCGCTGCAAAAAAAGAGATAGCAGCATACAAGTTTGACGGCTTCTGGCAGTGCATGGACACCTTCAAGGACTACCAAAGCTTTAACGAGCTGTGGGAGAAAGGCGCGCCGTGGAAGGTTTGGAAGTGACTTACCATGTTTAACTGGAAAGGCAAGAACGTTTTCGTGACAGGAGGCAACGGCTTCCTGGGAAGCTGGCTTGTCAACGACCTTGTGAAGAGGAGGGCCAATGTCACGTGCATCATACGCGACATTGTCAAGGACTCCAACCTCAAGCTCCTGGAACTGATGGGCAAGATAGACATCGTCAAGGGCACAATTGAGGATTACAGGACAGTAGAACGGGCCATGAACGAGCACGAAGCCGAAGTGTGCTTCCACGTTGCAGCACAGGCAATTGTCGGGGTTGCAAACAAGTCGCCAATGTCAACCTTTGAAACAAACATAAGGGGAACATGGAATGTCCTTGAGGCGTGCAGGCAGGTAGGCGTGAAAAGGACTGTAGTTGCATCAAGCGACAAGGCCTATGGGGAACACGAAAAGCTGCCATACAAAGAGGACTTCAGCCTGAACGGGCTGACACCTTACGAGGCATCAAAAAGCTGCACAGACATACTCGCAAGGGCCTATGCAAAGACTTACGGCCTGCCGGTTGCGGTGACAAGATGCGGCAACATCTACGGCGGCGGGGACCTGAACCTGAGCAGGATAATACCCGGAACAATAAAATCTGTGCTGGACAACGAAAGGCCGGTAATAAGAAGCGACGGAACGCCAATAAGGGACTACATTTATGTTCTTGACGCTGTGGCTGCCTACATTGCGCTGGCAGAGCAGCTTGACAGGAAAGAAGTCTGCGGGGAAGCATTTAACTTTGGTACAGAACAGCCAATAAGCGTGCGGGAGCTGGTGAAGAAAATCATAGCTGCTTCCGGAAAGCGGATTGAGCCGCAGATACTCAACCAGGCAAAGAACGAATTGCAGGCGCAGTACCTTGACTGGACAAAAGCCAAAAAAGTCCTTGGCTGGAAGCCAAAATACAAGCTTGACGACGGCCTGAAAGAAACAATCGGATGGTACAGGAAATTCTTTGGTGGCTCACGGTGAACTGGCAGCTATTCGGCATCATTGCAGGCATATTGACCAGCTTTGGATTTGTGCCTCAGATAATACAGGGCTACAGGACAAAGCACCTCAAGGACCTGTCGTACATGATGAACGGGCTGCTTGCCTTCGGCATGGGAATGTGGCTCATTTACGGCATAAACAGGAGGGACACGGCAATAATTGTTGCAAACATTTCAGGAGTTATATTCAACCTCACGCTGATATTCATGAAGTTCTACTACGGCAAAAAGCATTAAGTTCCAAGTTCCAAACCTTTAAATACAGTTCTGACAGACCATTTTCCATGAAGATATTGCTGCTCATGAAAAGGTTCTCCACCAACAGAGACATGATAATTGAGAACTTTGGCAGGGAAACACGGCTTTTCTCGGAAATCAGGAGGCTCGGCCACACAGTCACGATACTGTGCGCCGACCAGGTTAAGAAGGAAAGAAAAACAACAAAGCTCAACGGCATGGCAGTTGAGATTTACCCGTTCGGGCTGGGCAACCTGCTAAAATACGCCGCGGCAGCGACAGCAATGGCAGCAGAAAACGAGGTTGTGGTTGGGTCAACTCACCCTCTGCTTGGCTACATTGCACATCTTGCTGCAAAAAGGACCGGCAGGAAAATGGTTTATGACATAAGGGACAACTACGAAACGTACAACTTCACAAACCTGCCGCTGCTCAAAAAAGGGATACTGTCCAGAAGGGTAAACAATCACGTGATAAGAAGCTGTGACCTTGCAGTGTGCGTAAGCGACTCGCTGATGCAAAAAATAGCAGCAAAAAGAAAAGGGCCAACTGCCGTGGTAAAGAACGGCGTCAACACTAAATTCTTCAAGCCTCTAAACAAGGCAGCTTGCAGGAAAAAGCTTGACCTGCCGGCAAAAGCGCCAGTGATAGTGTACACAGGGCACATATCAAAAGAAAGGGGGGCAGACAAGTTAATAGAAGCATTCAACAAAATACGGGAAAAAGACCAAGCAGCACTCCTGCTTATGAGCGGGCAGGTTGACAATGACATAAACATAAGGCAGCCCGGAATAGTTTACAAGGAACTGCCGCGAAGGAAGGACGTCGTGGTGGGAATAAACGCAGGCGATGTTGCAGTGGTTCCACAGCCCGAGAACGAGACCACAAGGTACGCATTCCCGTACAAGCTGATGGAATACATGGCATGCAACGTGCCGGTTGTTGCGACAGCTATTGGAGACGTGAAAGACCTGCTCAGGGACTATCCTGACAGCCTGGCTGAGCCAGGGAACGCTGATGATTTAGGATACAAGATAACTGCCGCCCTAAACAGCCGAAAGAAGGCAAATTACAACAGGATTGTGGCAGAATACACATGGGAGAAGCTTGCGAGGAAGCTAAATTCTGAACTCGTAAAATTGAGGTAAGTTAACCATGGGCAAAGCAGCTGCAACTGTGCTAAAAATTGCGGTGGGCGCGGCCATAATCCTCTACTTAATACAGTTTGTAGGGATAGGAAATCTTTACAGGACAATTCTCGCAACCAAGTTGGCTTATTTGCCCCTGATTGCTGTTGTGTTCATTTTTTCCGTGGCAATGCGAGGGCTCATATTCAAAGTATTGCTCCAGCCACATGAGACGAAAGAGAAAAAATTTGGATTGGCAAAGCTGGCATGGATCAGCATCGTAAGCTGGGCAGCAGGGATGTTCACGCCAGGCAAGCTCGGCGAGTTCTCATCAATCTACCTGCTCAAAAAAGAAGGGCTTGAAACAGGGACAAGCGCAGCAGTCAGCCTGCTGAACAAAATCATCACATCACTGACCATACTGGCTTTTGCAATTGTCGGCCTGATAAAATTTCTGGGAATTAAAGATTCACTACAGCTCATTGTGGTGTTTGCGATTCTCACCCTGCTGCCTTACCTTGCAATAACAAACAGGAAGGCAAGGGAACTAATGAAGAAAGCATTTGGAAGATTCCTGAGGAAGCACGAGCAGCATTTTGCAGGGTTTGTTAGCGAGCTTGACAGCTACATGACAAAGCGGAAGAAATTGCTGTTTTACAGCTTCCTAATCAATGTTGCATGGATAGCTGTCTCATCCTGGCTTTTCATGCTGGCGTTTGCGGCTGTCGGCCAGAAGGTGGGCTTTATCGACGTGGTCCTGATAAATTCAATAGGGACAACAACCTCATTCATACCAGTGACGATAGGCGGAACCGGGCTAAGGGAAGCGTCCGCAATCGTGTTCTTCGGAAAATTGGGCATAAGCAACGCTGCCATACTAGGCTCACACATAATAATAGCAGCAGTAAGCTACACACTGGCAGGAATAATAGCTACTGCCGCATTACTTAGAAAGGGCCGTTGAGAAAACTTCATGGAACTCATTGGCTATTTTCTGCCACGAGTACTTTTCTGCAATGTGCTTTCTAGCAGCAGATGACAATTTCTGCGAGAGCGACTTGCTTTTCAACAATGCGGTGACAGCAGCTACCAGGTGGACTGGGCTTTTCTGCTCAACAAGCAGGCCTGTCTTCCTGTTGATTATGACATCGGGTATGCCGCCGACATTGCTGGCCACAACAGGAGCTCCGGCAGCTATGGCTTCAAGTAGGACAACACCAAGGCCTTCGGTGTCGCCTTTGCTATCGACGATTGACGGCAGGACAAAAACATCAGCCGCGCGATAGTATGGGGGAAGCCCTGAATTGGAAATGCTGCCGGTAAAGACAACGCTTCCTGATAAGCCAAGCTGCTGAACCTGCTGCACCAACGCAGCCCTCTCAGGGCCGTCACCAACTACAACGAGCTTGCAGTCAGGATAAGATTTGACAATTTGTTTCATTGCAGAAACAAGATAGCTTACCCCTTTCTTTTCAGCAAGCCTGCCGACAAACAGAAGCATTTTGCCATTCACAGAATATTTTTTCCTTACTGCGGCTGCTGCGGATGCTGAAGATGAGGAAAAAAGCTTCAGGTCAACGCCCATAGGAATAACGCGAGCTGCCTTATCTGCAAGTTTCTCAACCGCTGCCTTTGTAAAGCGGCTGTTTACAGTAACAGCTGACGCTGCGTTGATGGAAAAGCGCGACAGCAGGCGGAAAAGC
>JAHFTU010000125.1 GCA_023269295.1 Candidatus Woesearchaeota archaeon
CGGCGGAGGAGGAGGGGGTGGGGGAGGAGGGGGAGGCGGCGCTTCACTCGCATCAGAATCTACCATACTCGAGAGTGTGCCAGCAGGAGGCATAGGGACTTTTGTGTTCAAGAAGTTTGCAAGCTTTGCTGTTTATGAGGTGGCTTTCAGGGCCAACGTGAATCTCGAAAATGCAAAGCTGACTGCCAAGGAAACTAATATTGCAGAAAGCGTAGCCAGCCCTGCTGAAAAGCCGTCAGATGCTGTTTACAAGTACTTTTCCGTAACGAGGGAGAAGGTTAAGAATGAAGAGATAAGCGAGGTTAAAGTCAGGTTCAAGATTCAGAACAGCTGGCTCGCAAAAGAGTCTGCAATCCCGGAAAGCGTTACGCTGAAAAAGCTTGTCGTCAATGATTGGGTTCCGAAGCCAACGAGGCTGCTGGGCAGGGAGGGCGATTACACGCTTTACGAGGCAAGCCTTGAAAACCTTTCCACTTTTGCTGTTGTTGCGCAAACCACTTCAGCAAACGCCTCCAAAGTGCCTGTTCGGGCAAAGCCTGAAGAGCAGGCACCTGCTAGGCAGGGAGAGAAAAACACAGCACAGCCTGAAGCAAAAGGAGAAGCCGCGCCTGCAGCAAAAAATGCGGCATCAAGCTTACTGGAAAAAGCCGGTGGCTTAGGCTCTTCGACAAAGATTGTTGGGGCATTTGTTTTGATAATCGCTGCCATATTGATTATCGTCGAACTTATGCACTTTATGCACAGGAAGATGCCTCCCCTGAAGCTGCCTAAAATCCCTCCGCCATCAGTAATCCCGCAAAAGCCACAGCGGAAGTAAAGGGAATTGCAGAAGAAAACACGTAAAGAAAAAGAAAAAAGTCAGCCGAAATTAAAGGCTGCGGCGTGGATGTAATGGCGCGTATTTACTGCTCCCCTAATTATTCCCCTTTTTCCCTTGCTATGTCCACGATGTCTTTTGGCGTGAGCAGGGCTACTCCTGCTTGCTTGCCTATGATTTCCACTTGGACTATCTTGTCTGGGTTGTCAAGGTCAACGTGCTTCCGGTCAACAACGTCAGTAAGCTTCATGATGAGCTTTATGCCTTCAAGCTGGTCCCAGTGCCTCTTGTTGAGCCCCATCTTCCACTTCTCGTTCTGGCCGATTCCTGAGGACGCTGCCCTGATTAGCTTTTGCATTGCTACAACATCTGACTGGCACCAGTTGTCAATTGGAGTGTAGTGGTGCGTGACTGCAAACAGGTTTGGGTTGCTGCTGCAGAGGCTCCTGATTTTTGCAGCTGCCTTTCTTGCGTCAGAAACTGCAACCTTGAACAGGCCTTCAATCTCTGTCTGGCCTATCTGGGGCTTTTCGCCTGCCTGCTTGAGGACTTCCCTTAGCTCGAGCTCTGCGGTTCCCCTGTGGTTTGGGTCAAATGTGACTATCATGTTGGCCTGGCCCTTGAGCGGTGTTGAGCCGAGCGGCGCCTGCCTAGGTGCGGCTGCTCTTGCAGCCATCTTCTTTGCCGGCTTTCGCACTGGCTTGGCCTTTCTCGCTGCCTTTGCCCTGTGCTTTTTGGACTTAGAAGCAGTTCGTTTAACCGACTTACGTACTGGCTTCCTCGCTACTGCCTTCTTCCTGCTAGATTTAGCTTTCTTAGGCTTTTTGGCCATGAACATTCACCCCCCTTGACTATTGGGTTTCCAGAATGGTTCGATTATATTAACTTTTCGTTTTGTCGGCGGTGTTAAGCTCAGTGAGGAATCTGGTTATGGTTTTTGTAACGTTTTCCGGCTGCGTCTTTAACATTTCGACTACTTTGGCAAGAATATCTCCGTCATAAGCTGCTGTTGAAGCCAGTTTTGCATCAACGCTTTTTCCCTTTTTGACTGCTGTCTTCCACTTTTCAAACAGCTCTTCAACCCTTCCAGGAACCTGGCTTGGCTCGCAGTCCAGCAGCTTGGCAACTTCTTCCACGATTTTTTCTTTAGTTGCAGCAGCAGAAGATTCCGCTTTGCCTGCAACATACTCCAGCCTGACAATGCCGTCCTGTATCTTGCTGCTGCGGAGAATCTTTACCCTTCCAACTTCTGCTGTGTGGTTTAGGTGCGTTCCGCCGCATGCCTCAACGTCCAGCCCTTCAATGTCAACAATCCTTAGGAGCTTGCCCGGAACTATGCCTCCCTGGTAGATTGAGAAGCCGTATTTCTGCTCTGCCTCTGTCCTTGGCACAAATGACTTGTGCACTGCAACGTCAGCAGCAATCACCTTGTTCGCCTCTTCTTCAATTTGCTGGAGCTGCTGCTCTGTGAGCTGCTCATAATGGGTAATGTCTAGCCTTGCCTTGTCTACAAACTTTGCGGCGCCTGCCTGCCAAATGTGGCTTCCCAGCAGCTTCCTGCAAACGCCATTTAGGATGTGCGTTGCTGTATGGTGCTGCGCGAGCTGCTGCCTGCGCTCCCAGTTGATTTTGCAGTCAACTTTTTGCCCTGCTTTCAATCCTCGGTTGTTGTCAGCGAGTATATGCACGACAACATTGCCCTGCTTGAATACGTCAGCGACTTCGCAGCCAGCCATCTCGCCGATGTCATGCTCCTGCCCTCCTGACGTCGGGTAAAAGTATGTCTGGTCAAGCAC
>JAHFTU010000126.1 GCA_023269295.1 Candidatus Woesearchaeota archaeon
CTCACCCTGCGCAGCTACAGTCATTGCCAATACAATGGATATTAGAAAGAGAATCACTAAAGACGTCGCAATTTTTGCAGTAGCTGAAGGAAAGATAATGGCCTCTTTTCTCATACCAGTATATTAAATCGTATACTATTTAAATTTATGTTTTTTGCTACTGCCTTAAACCAATTTTCCCAAAATCTTTTAAATACGTAATTTCAAGTTAACGTGTAATGAAAAAAGAGGCCGCAATTGCCGCAATTTTTTTGCCGTCTTTACTATCTTTGCTTCTACTTTTTGTTTTTGCAGCGTCAGTTTCTGTCCAAGCTCAGCTGCCCGCTGCCAAGCCCGCTGTTGAGGTAGTCTGCCATGACAACGGCGCCTTCAGCATTTCCAACCTTGACAAGCCAGCGCTTTCTGTTTCCATCAAGAAAAGCGGTGGTACTTCTTATAAGGCCAGTGGCTCGTGGCGCGACACGTCTGACGGCTTGTCGAGGTTCACTTCTGATGACATGGCTATTGTTGACGTCAGCGGCGGCTATTACACTGTTACGGCTGATAAGGCAAGCTACGGAGTAACATGTCCCCCTTTCAAGTTCAGCTGCAAGCTCATTAACATATCAATCAACAGTTGCTACAAGCGCGAAGACAATTTTACTGCAAAATTCACCGCTTACAGCTTCAGGTATGACAAGAAGAACGAGTTCCGTTTCGAAAAGCCTTTCGTGCTGACGTACAAGGCATTTGCCGAAGTCAACGGCAGGAGGAAAGAGTTGATGCATGCTCCCAGCATTCTCAGCCCTGAGTTTAAGACCATTAACATGACCAGGATAAGGCGCGTTGGCTCAAACACGTACACCTTAAAATGGCAAACCCCGCTTGACATTTCAAAATTTGTTGTACAGTACGATGAGTGCCAAACGCAAAAGTACAAGTTTTACGATTCGCTTGACTGCACCCCAACGCCTTCCTGTGGCTCTGATGCCGATTGCCTGCAGTCTGAGCACTGCGATGATGGCTTCTGCAACCCGATTAGCTGCGGCTCATGTCAGTACATTGGGGATCACGCCTGCGTTGATTACGCCTGCTGCACTGACGAGGACTGTGACAAGGGCTTCACGTGCAGCGATAGGAAATGCCAGCCGCTCAGCTGCCAGTTTGATGAGTACATTGTTGGCCACGGCTGCGATAAGCTGGCCTGTGCCGATGACGAGTACCTGAGCAACCACTCCTGCAGCAGGCTCAACTGCCAAAAGAGCCAGGCTGCGGTAAACCACGTCTGCAAAGACATTGCCTGCAGCGATGATGAATCCCTTGACCTGGAAACTAACAGTTGCAAGAAGCTGAGCTGCGGCTTCCTCAAGAAAGTAAGCAGCCATCAGTGCGTGAGCGTGTTTTCTTCCCTATTTAAGAGAAATAAAGCCAGCACGGCAAAATAGCCAAATAACCCAAATTTTTTTAAACTGTCCCTTTTTCTGCTCCTATTACAGCCCTGTAGTGTAGCGGTCAAAGTCAAATTCGACGACTAAGCACATCGGACTCTGGCTCCGGTAACCTCGGTTCGAATCCGGGCAGGGCTATTTTCCCTTTTTAATGTCCTCTATTATCTCTTTGCTGCACGCATCCCAAAATTCGAGAATCTCTTTCGCTTCAGCAGCAGTAATTTTCTGCCCGCGATAATTTGCATCGTTTCTTATCCTCCTAAAAAGGTCAAGGCTAGCCAGCTTTGTTTTTTCAGTTACAACTGAATCTTGGAGTATTCTCATGCTTGGCTCATGGGAGAGCGCTTCATAGCCAATCCGCCACCATTTTGCATCGCCCAACTGCCTTATGGACTCATATAACCCCAGAAAAATGAGCGTTGCGGTGTCATCGCCTGCTGGCAGCATTTTTGCCGCTTTTGCCTTTTCCTCTGCCGAGGATATTAGCGTTTTAATGAGATTAAGGTCTGGCGTACGTGGCCTGACGAGCTTCTCCCGCACATAGTATTCAATGTCCTCCTTTCTCATGGGCGGACCTCCAGAAAGCCTGACAGCACAATGCCGTTTGCTATGTTGTTAAACACGTTTACGTCTGTTTTTTTCCGGTTGAAAAGCAGTATTTGGACCTTTTTTCCTAGAGTGGCTTCGAATTTTTCAATTCCCTCCACTGTTATTGTTTGAGTATTAATATCTTCCAGCGTTTCCACTGCTATGTCTATGTCTGATGTTGATATGTCATCTCCCTTCCTGAAACTGCCAAAAAGTATTATCGCTTGGGAATGCCCAAATGCCGAATCAAGAAATTCCATCAGGCCGCTTTCGTAAAGCAGGTTAAGGTTGTGAACTATTTTCCTTTTAGTGTATTGAATGTTCCCAATGTTTGCCCTTATTCTAAAGACAATTCCCTTGTCTTCGACTTTAATAATCTCGCGAGCCAACAATCCCTGAAGCAGCCGGCTTGCAGTGCTTTTGGACACTCCTGCTTTTTGTGCCAATTCTGTAAGCGAAAATTCAACTTCGGGAAATGCGAATATGGCTGCCAATATGTCCTGAGTGGCGGTTCTCTCTTGCAACAGCTGTTCTTTTTTTGCAACTCTTGTTCTTTTCATAGAACAAATGTTCTATTTATGTAACTATATAAACTTT
>JAHFTU010000083.1 GCA_023269295.1 Candidatus Woesearchaeota archaeon
GGAAGCCTGCGTTATCGTTCATTGTTCCATCCATGTTAATGGAAATAACAGGCGCCAATCCGACTTCCCTTGCAAATCTTATGTCTGCCGTGTCTCCTGCTGTGCACATCATCACCAGCCCTGTGCCTTTGTCCATGGACGCCAGAGGGTGCGCCATAATTGGCACTTCCCTGTTGTAGATAGGCGTCAATGCCGTTTTCCCGGCCAGCTTCTTATACCTGTCATCTTCAGGGTTGAATATTATGGCAATGCAGCTTGCGATGAGCTCTGGCCTTGTGGTGCCAATGAGCACCTCTTCGCCTGTTTCTCTTATCTTGAACTTGACTTCGTTCCAGTTACTGTTTATCTCAGCGTAGTCAATCTCAGCGTCAGCTATGGTTGTGCGGCAGCCAGGGCAGTAGTTGTTTATCCTTTCCTCTTCGTAAATCATGCCCTTGTTCCACAGGTCGATGAACGTTTCCTGCGTCAGCTTGCGGTAATCCTCGCTGTCAGTCTCGTAAACTTCGCCAATGCCATTGCCTCTCTTCCACGAGTTGAATCCGATTCCCAGGCGAAGGAATGAGTCAACTGATGCTGTCCCGGCTTCCTCCAGCACCTGCCTGCATCTCTGCAGGAATTCTTCCCTTGAAAGCTGGTGGAACCTTATGTTGAACTTTTTCTCGGCAGCCATCTCAATCGGCAGGCCATTGTTATCAAGACCCAGCGGGAAAAGAACATTGAACCCCTTCATTCTTTTATAGCGGGCAAACATGTCCATCAGGGAATACGTTGTGGCATGGCCGATGTGAATTGGCGTGTTCAGATACGGGGGAGGAGTGTCTATGGAATAAACTTTGCCCTTGGCAGCAGCGTTGAACCTGTACGGCTCTTCCTGTTTCCACTTTTCGTAAACGTCCTTTTCCAGCTCCTTGGACCACTTCTTCTCAGAAATCCTCGGCTGCGGGAAGGACTGCTTGCCTTCATCGTCATTTGCAGTCATTGATACAAGGCGTGAAGGGCTTGATGTATTTAAGAATTGTTGTTTTTTGAAGAAATTGAAAATATAAAGCAGGTTGCAGAAGGTTTAAATAAATTGGATGGCAGCTATGGTTAAATGAAAAACCTGTTTTTAGCTGCTGCAATCGTGTTGGCAATGCTCTTCTCCGCCTGCTCCATCCAGCATGACCTTTTAGGAAAACCCAAGTCGGCAGAAGCCGACTGGGCCCAGTCGCAGCAGCGACTTGGGGGTCAATCAAAAACATCGCCGCAGCAGGCTTTACCCGAAGTGGTTGTGCCGCAGCCAGTTGAGGAGCCGCCAGCAGCAGCGATAAGCCCAGTTGTTAAGGACAAGTTCTCTGGCGTGAATAAGCCTCACTGGGGGCACATGCCTGTGACTTATTCTGTGTTAAATGAAGAGGATTGCGGCACGTACGAGGCAGCGAGGATTAAAAGGGCTTTCGGTGATATCATGAACGCAACGAATAATGTTGTTTCCTTCATTAAAGTGAATAGCTCTGCGACTGCTGACATTAGCCTGTCGTGCACCTTTGTTGAGAACTGCTACAGGAAGTCTGTGGAAGTGTACAGCGACTATTCAGTCAGGTATGAGACCATCTGCGGCCACCAGCTTGGCATTACAAGCAAAACTACGCTTGGCAACATAATTACAAAGGCAGACATTGAGCTGTTCGGCCTTGCCGGCTTTGCCGAGACCAAAAGCGAAGGTCCTTCTGGCTTTTACGTTGGCACGTGCGGCCACACAATCACAGAAGTCCACGAGCTGCTGCATGCCTTCGGCTACCAGCATTCGGCAGACAACACAAGCATAATGTATCCAGAAGCTGACACCTTCTCGCTTATAACGCAGAAGGAAGGCGCCTGCGAGGGAAGCAGCAGGGCGATTGACAAGTCAATAGCTGATGATTTGGTGCAGACTTATTCTTAAACATTCGCGGAAATTGAAAAAAGGTCCACCTGAGCTTTTGGCGTTTCTCGTCGGAAAGTTTTCGAAAATGTCGCAAGGTTTTACTGAGGGTTTTATAAGGAAGTTAATCATAAAACATAAAATGATGGTTAAAATACGCAAAGGTTGGCGGATAATAATACCCTCCAAATTCAGAAAGGAATTCGGATGGCTGGATGGCAGCAACGTGGAGCTGACCAAGGAAGGGAACAAGGTAGTCATAAAGCCTGTTGGTGATGATTTACAGAAGCTTTTCAAGGATTCTAAAAATCTGAAGGCGAAGTCCAAGCTCACAGCAAAGCAAATGGACGAAGTGGTTGAACGTGAAGTTAACAAGTACTACGGAGCCTCAAAGAGAAAAACAACAAATAAGCAGCGGCATGAAGCGGGGGAGAAGGCGTTTGATGAGATTGCAAGCGCCTGAAGTTAAAGTTAGTGGATTAAACGAGTTCAACCTTAAAAGAATTTTCTCCAATAGCCCTGGTTTTGATTTTCCTGCCGACTTTGACGCCAAATTCCTTGAGGCCATCAGGAAGCGTAAAGCCCATAGAATTGCCAATCCTGATGATCTTCCTTTCCGCATCAATTATCTGGTGCAGCTGCTTAATCTTCGCGTACTGCTGCGCCTGCTCCTTCGTAAGGGTGGTAAAGCCGCATTTTGGGCATACCATTGCCTCTGTGTCAAATCCTTCAAAATGCGCCTGCTTGGACTCAATAATTGAGCCACAGTCACATTTTATCTTCCGTTCCTTGGCCATATTGTTTTTACCTCAATGAAATTTTGATGAAACCTAGCTATTACACAATATGTGGCGTTTTCCTTGCCAAAATACCTCTCGAAGCACATCTTATTTGGCTCTTCGCACTTGCCGGCAATCACAATGCCTGTCCTTACAGTTTCTTCGGCTTTGTCTAGGTCTAGGTTGTAATACTCTGTTCTGTCGATAGCGTGCGGGTCAAATGTAATTTCGGCAGTTCTTCTCTCGATAAAGTCAAGTAGGCTTTCAATCCAGTTATAATTCATGTTATAACCTCTATTAATACTTTATGTTATCTTTGTTTGTAGGGCAAACTTAATATGTCTTGCTGCCCATTTTCCGCAATTCTTCCAAAGAATCAGGAATGTTTGCTGCAGCTTCCAGAAATTCGCAGGTAAAAATGCCTTTTTGACAGAAATTTTACAGATTTTCCGAAAATTCTAGTCACACAACACCCCTCAAAAAACCAATATTTAAATGAGGCATGTTTCATAAACCATAAAATGACAGTTAAAATACGCGAAGATTGGAGGAAGTGGAAGCAGGAGAAGACCTTGCGCATGCTTGGCCAAGGCAAAGTTACCCTGTCAAGGGCAGCTCATATGGCAGGCATGGACTTATTCTCATTTGCAGGCCTTGTTAAGTCCTTTACTGTGGCGTTGGTAGGAATAAGGTATGATGAACTGAGGAAAGATCTGAAGTCTTTACGCCGCAATTCTTGCAGAGATTGAAAAGCTGAGATGGAGCAGCAACTCTTTTAAACATCCTGCGTCTGTGGTTCGGCACATGATTGGCACTTCCCTTTTCCCTTACACAAAAATCCGGCCTGAGCAAGACGAGTTAATCAAAGATATCTACGATGCAGTAAGCAGCGGAAAGTGCCTGATTGCGCATGCCCCGACAGGCCTGGGCAAGACAGCTGCTGCCTTGGCTCCGGCTTTGGAGTTTGCTATTAAGGGCAAGAAGACAGTGTTCTTCCTGACTTCCAGGCACACTCAGCATGCAATTGCGGTTGAGACTGCCAGGCTGATTAAGCAGAAGCACAATGCGGATTTTTCTGTTGCTGACATTGTCGGGAAAAAGCACATGTGCGCCCGTGATGATGTTTCTGGTTTGTACAACAAGCAGTTCCATGAGTACTGCCGCGCCTTGGTTGAGAGTGACGGCTGCAATTTTTATTCAAACTTCAGGAAGGGCAGCGTGCTCACTTCTGACTCAAAGATTGTGATTGCGAGGATAGCAGCAGAGCCAATGCACACCGAGGAGGTGGTTGATGCTGCTCGGAGGCATGGCGTGTGCCCTTATGAGGTTGCGGTTGTTGCTGCAAAGGACTCTGCTTTGGTGATTGCGGACTATTACTACTTGTTCAATCCGCAGGTGCGTGATGGCTTCCTGAGGAAGACAGGGAAAACTGTTGAGGAATCAATCATAATAGTTGATGAGGCCCACAACCTTCCTGACCGGCTTAGGGAGATGCTTACTGACAAGCTCTCAACGGCAGTGATTGAAAGGGCGATGAAGGAGGCTGAGAAGGTTAATGACAGCGACATAAGGGAATTCCTGTTTGACCTCAAAAAGGTTTTGGAAGGCCTTGGTAGCGAGCCTGGCCAGAAAATCATTTCACAGGCCCAGCTTCTGAAGCCGCTGGCCAGCCACAAGATTGATGAGTTGCTGGAAAGGATGTCTATAATTGCAGAATCTGTCAGGGAGACCGAGCAGCAGAGTTCTATTGGGAGCGTTGCTGAATTTCTTGAGAGCTGGCAGCAGGGTGATGAGGGCTATGCGAGGATAGTGAGCCAGCAGCAGGCCCAGCGCGGCAGGGTTGTGACTGTGTCTTACCAGTGTCTTGACCCTTCGCTGGCAGCAGGGCCAATCATGCGTCAGGTCCACTCTGTAATCATGATGAGCGGCACGCTTACTCCGACTGCGATGTACAGAGATATTCTTGGCTTTCCTGAGAGCACAGTGCTTAAGGAGTACAGGAATCCAATGCCGAGGGAGAACCGGCTGGCGTTAATCGTGACAGCTGCAACTACTAAGTTTAGTAAAAGAAGTGCCGATCAGTATTCTAAGATAGCTGATGTTTGCGCAAAGGCAGCGACAGCTATTCCAGGCAACGTCATCCTGTTTTTTCCCAGCTACACTGTGATGGAGGAGGTCCACAAGCACCTTCACGGCAAAATCAGCAAGGCTGTGTTCAAGGAGCACCAGGACTTGTCAAAGGATGACAAGCAGAAGCTTCTGAATGATTTCAAGGGCGGCCACGCTGCCGGAGGGGTCTTGCTTGCTGTGATTGGCGGAAACTTCAGTGAGGGCATTGACCTGCCCGGGACTCTGCTTAACGGCGTCATCGTTGTTGGGCTGCCGCTGGGCCAGCCAGACTTGTTCACAAAGGAGCTTATCCGGTATTATGATGCGAGGTTTGGCAGGGGCTGGGACTATGGCTATGTTTTTCCTGCTTTTACCAAGGCGCTCCAGTCAGCAGGCAGGTGCATCCGCAGCGAGACAGACAGGGGCGTCATTGTTTTTGTTGATGAGCGGTATGCCTGGGACCAGTACTATGCCTGCTTTCCAGCTGACATTACTCCAAAGACCACTGTTTTTTATGAGGAAGCGATTGCCGAGTTTTTCAGGAAGAAGTGAAAAATATGATAACACAAAGTAAGGAAAAAGAGATATTTATGAAAAATAAGTATTTTAAGAAGATAACGAAATTATTAAAGCAAGCGCACCCTAAACTTGCGACTAAATATCTTTTGGAATTTAAAAATTGTTTTGGAGCTATCGCTGGTTATGTCAACGGCCACATATTTATTTCGTGCGGAAAGTTTGGAGTTGCGCTTAGGCTTCCACCTGAAACAATTACTGAACTCTTCCAAAAAGAAGATGTCTCGCAATTAAGATATTTCCAGAAAGGGCACGTAAAAAAGGAATACGCTGTTATTCCACAACAGATAATAGATGACCAGGGCAGTTTCGAAAAGCTTTTAAACAAAAGTATACAATATGTTTTAGGGTTGAATTAATTATTAAGGTATAAGGTAAAAAATATGAAAAAATTAACTTGTAGAGATCTTGGTGGTCCTTGTGATAAAGAGGTCACTGGAAATTCATTTAATGATGTAGGAAATAATTGTAAAACTCATGTAATGGAACAGATTAATAGTGGCGATGAAGCTCATCTAGCTGCTGCTGCCAAAATGAAAAATGCATCGCCAGAAGAACATAAGTCTATGATGGCAGAGTTCGAAAAGAGATATAACAAAGCTCCTAATATAGTATAGCGGAAATGGTGA